>NZ_JBFAHW010000087.1:0-44493 GCF_040654355.1 Streptomyces sp. NPDC050704
GCACCCCGCCGCGTCCGGCGACCGCGTCGCGTACCCCGGTGCGGAGCCCCGCGGACACCGGCGCCCCGCCCCGCCCCCCGGCCGGGCCGGGGATAGGTACGAGGAGCGCCGGCCCGGCGGGCACCCCGCCGCGTCCGGCCGCGGAGCCGCAGGCGAGCACGAGGACCGGGGCCCCGGGGACGGGGGTTCCGCCCCGGCCCGGCACCGAGCCGAGGGCGACCACCGGCAACGTCCAGGAGCGGCCCGGCTCCGGTACGCCGGAGCGGCCCTTCGTCCCGCCGAGGGCGAACGCCCCGGAGCGCCCGCTCACGCCACCCCGGTCAGGGGCCGCGGAGCGCCCGGGCGCACAGTCCGGGCCCGGCGCCACGGAACGCCCGCCGAGGGCGACCACCGGCAACGTCCAGGAGCGGCCGGGCTCCGGTACGCCCGAGCGGCCCTTCGCCCCGCCGGGGCCGGGTGCCCCGGAGCGCCCGCTCACGCCACCCCGGTCAGGCGCCGCGGAGCGCCCGCCGAGGGCGCCCATGCCGAGGGCCGGGGAGCGCTCGTTCGTGCCGCAGCCCCGGCCGGGCACCGTGCCTCCCGCCGCCACGCGGCGCGTCGGCGAGTCCTGGGAGAGCCTGTCGGAGACCACGAGGCGGCTCCGGCCCATCCCGGCCGCCCCCTCCGCGACACGCACCGCCGTCACCACGCCACCCACCGCGCCACCACCCGGCGTGGCCCCGGCGGCTCCGGCGACACACTCCTCGGGCTCCTCGGGCCTCCCCCGACACCTCGCCGAAGACGAGGACCTGAGGCTGGGCGGCGCCCCTGTCCACCGTCCCTTCGTCTCCCTCGCGCCCCCGGACACGTACGACCCCGACGCCGCCCGCCCGTCCGCCGGGGGCACCCGGATCCGGCCCCGGGTCGCGGCCGCCGCGGCCTGTGTCGTACTGGGACTCGGGCTCATCGGCGGTGCGGTGACGGGGAGTTGGCTCACCGGGGACAACGATGGAGCGCCCGGGGCGCGGGACGCCTTCACGGCGGCCGGGGACCTGTGGCACAGCATCCCCGTGGACGAACTCTTCCCGCCGACCGTCAAGGGCGAGGGCGCGGGACCAGGCGGCGCCGACCGTACGTGGATCCGGGTCGCCGTGGCCCCGGCCAGTGGCTGCGAGGACGCCTTCGACCCGCTTCTGCGCAAGGTCCTCACCCCCGTGGGCTGCCTGCGCCTGCTGCGCGCGACCTACACGGACGCGACCCGCAGCCACGTCACCACCGTCGGCCTGCTGTTCACCAAGGCGGACTCGGCGGCGATGAGCGCCCTGAACAGCCGGTTCACGGCGCAGGGTCTCGACCGGCGGCGCGATCTCATGCCCCGCCCGTACGCCCCGAAGGACAGCGCCGCCGCCGGGTTCGGCGACGACCAGCGGGCGTCGTGGACGGTGTCGGTCCTGACCGACGCCCCGGTCGTCGTCTACGCGGTCTCCGGCTTCGCGGACGGCCGTGCCGTCACCGACCCGCAGCCCGCCGAGGAGGCGATGAAGACCGACGCCGGCACGCCCCCCGCGCAGGCCGGCCTCGGCCACGACGCGCAGGGCCTCGCCGACCGCGTCGAGCGAAGCCTCCGCAAGACCGTCAACTCGGCCACGGAGAAGCCGTCATGACCCGCAGATCCGGCCCCCGCACCACTCACACGACCAGCGGCACGGGCACCCGTACGCCCTCGCGCACGGTCTCCCGCAGAGCCGGAGCCCTGGCCGCGCTGCTGGCCGCCACACTCGCCCTCCTGCCCGCCACCACGGCCCACGCCGCCGACGGCATCCGCGGCCAGCAGTGGGCGCTGGCCGCGATGAACACGCGGGAGGCCTGGCGTACGACGGAGGGCGAGGGCATCACCGTCGCCGTCCTCGACACGGGCGTCGACGCCGAACACCCGGACCTGGCGGGCAACGTGCTCAACGGCAAGGACCTGGTCGGCTTCGGCGCCGGCCGGGGCGACCGCGCCTGGGCCCGGCACGGCACGGCGATGGCGGGCATCATCGCGGGCCACGGACACGGCCCCGGCAATGCCGACGGCGTCATGGGCATCGCCCCGGAGGCGAAGATCCTCCCCGTCCGCGTGATCCTCGAAGACGGCGACTCCGCCCGCGGCAAGGCCCGCAACACCCGCGGCAACGCCCTCGCCGAAGGCATCCGCTGGGCCGCCGACAACGGCGCCGACGTCATCAACCTCTCCCTCGGCGACGACTCTAAGTCCGCCCACCCCGAGGCCTCCGAGGACGCCGCCGTCCAGTACGCCCTGAAGAAGGGCTCCGTCGTCGTCGCCTCGGCCGGCAACGGCGGCGAGAAGGGCGACCACATCTCGTACCCGGCGGCGTACCCGGGCGTCATAGCCGCCACCGCCGTCGACAAGTACGGCACCCGCGCCTCGTTCTCCACCCGCCGCTGGTACGCCACCGTCAGCGCGCCCGGCGTCGACGTCGTCATCGCCGACCCGGACCGCGAGTACTACGAGGGCTGGGGCACCAGCGCCGCCTCGGCCTTCGTCTCCGGCGCGGTCGCTCTCGTCAGGGCGGCCCACCCGGGCCTGTCCCCGGCCCAGATCAAACAGCTCCTGGAGGACACCGCCAGCGACGCCCCGGCCGGCGGCCGCGACGACTCCCGCGGCTTCGGCTTCGTCGACCCCGAGGCAGCGATCAAAGCGGGCGCCAAGCTCAAGCCGGAGGGGCTCAGCGCGGCGGCCTACGGCGACAAGTACTTCGGCCCGGGCCCGGACACCCCGGAGGACGACAAGAGCACGACCGCCTGGGCGGGCCCCCTGGCGGGAAGCCTGGGCGGCGTACTCCTGGTGGCGGCGACCGTCCTGTGGCGCAACAGCCGCAGACCACGCCGACCCGACATCCCTTGAGAGGCGCGCTCAAGAGGCACGCTCAGGCGTTCCCGAGCGACGCCACCGCCACCTTCACCGCCGCCTCCACCAGCGAAATCCCGTTCTCCTTCGTGGAGTTGCCGTCGGACAACGCCGCCACAAGGTACTCGCGGCCGTGCACGGTCACCCGTCCGATGCTGTTGATGTCCCACAGCCCGGTCGCGGTACGCGGCAACCAGCCGTTCTTCAGGGCGAACGGGGCGCCCGCGGCCGACACCCCCCAGTCCTGGCCCGCGGCGATGTCCCCCATGAGCCCCCGCAGATACGTCCGAGAGGCCTCACTCAGCTCCGACTCGTCCCCGAACACCTGCCGGAGCAAGGCGAGTTGATCGGCGGCCGTGGTCTGTGTCAGTCCCCACAGCGCGCCGTCCCCGCCCTCGGTGTGTCCGAGCCCGAAACGTTCGTTCGCCGCCCGCAGGCCCCGCGCCTGACCGATCGCGTACCACAGCGCCGTCGCGGACGCGTTGTCGCTGTTCTGGATCATCGCGGTGGCGTACGCCTTCTCCTGCGCCGACAGATACCTGCCCGCGTCCTGCGCCTGGAGCAGCAGCGCGGCCAGGATGTCGACCTTCACGATGCTCGCGGTGTCGAACGCCCCGTCCCCGTACGCCGCGTTGTCACCCGACTCGACATCCAGCACCGCCACCGCCACGTCCGCACCGTGCTCGACGGTCACGGACTTCATGGCCGCGGCCAGCAGCGCGTCCCGGTCCACCGAGGGTGCCGTCGCGGGTTCCACCTGCACCTCCGTCGGTTCGGCCGCCGCCACGCTCGGAGTGGGCGACGGTGAGGAGGATACGAGCTCGTCGGCGTCGTGCGCCTGCGCCTTCACGTACGCGGTGCCCGAGGCTGTGGCACCGACCAGGACGACGGAGGCCAGCCCGGCGTAGAGGAGCAGCCTGCGGCGGGGCGGACGGTACTCGCTGCGCCGGGAAGCTCTGGTGGGGTCCGAGTCCGGGTCCATGGCGCGATCGTGGGCCCCGCCACTGTGCGTCTGATTAGCTGCGTGTTAGAAGCGCGTCAGGAATCACCGGGCAATCTGTGAAACTCGTGAACGGCACGTTTCCGGGGCGCACAAAGCACGCGAGTGGCCCACGGACAGGGCCTGCGCCCCTCACCGATAGGGTCGGTGACCGTGGCGAACAAGAACATCCCCGACCCCGGCTTCTCCGACGACGACGGCTCCGCCGACCCCCGGCTGAGCGCGGCGCTGGCGGCCTGGGCCGAGGACCGGTCCGCACACGGTCCCGTCCTCGCCGCGCTCAAAGACGCGCGGCTCCTCGTCCCCGTCGTGGCTGTCCTCGGTGAGGTCGAGGAGGACGAGAACGGGCTGCGCCGCGAGAAGACCAGCGACATGGCCGTCCCCACCCTCAAGGCCGGGAACCGCACCGCACTGCCCGCCTTCACCTCCACCGCGTCGCTGGCCCGCTGGGACCCGGCGGCCCGCCCTGTCGCCGTACCCCTGCACCAGGCCCTCCAGGCCGCCGCCCACGAGAAGGCCGACACGGTCGTGCTCGACCTGGCAGGTCCGGTCCCGTACGAGCTGACGGGCCCGGCGCTGCTGGCGCTCGCCGAGGGACGTACGACGACGGACCCGCTGGCCGATCCCGCCGTGGTCGACGCGGTACGCGCCGCGGTGACCGCCGAGCCCCTGGTGCGCCGCGCCCACCTCGGGCCTGGCCGGGCGGACGGCACCCTCGCCCTCGTACTGGACCCGTCCGCCGCCCCGGCCGAGACCACCCGCGCGCTCGCCCAGCGGCTGGCCGCCGACGAAACACTGCGGGCCCGCCTGGTCCGCGGCCTCGACCTGGCACTTCTGCCGGCCGAGGCGACGCCACCGGGCGAGCCCCTGTTCGTACGCCAGTAGGAAGGCACCCGTAACAGGGCGCCAGTAATAACCAGTAAGTAAGAGGGGTCAGCCGAAGACCGGCCCCGTGTACTTCTCGCCCGGGCCCTGGCCCGGCTCGTCCGGGACGATCGAGGCCTCGCGGAACGCCAGCTGGAGCGACTTCAGGCCGTCGCGCAGCGGCGCGGCGTGGAAGGAGCTGATCTCGGTCGCGGACGCGTCGAGGAGCCCGGCCAGCGCGTGCACCAGCTTGCGCGCCTCGTCGAGGTCCTTGTACTTGTCGCCCTCCTCGGTCAGACCGAGCTTCACGGCGGCGGCGCTCATCAGGTTGACGGCGACCGTCACGAGGACCTCGACCGCGGGGACCTCCGCGATGTCGCGGGTCATGGCGTCGAAGTCGGGGGTCTCAGGAGGGGTGTCACTCATGCCCCACACGATAGGCCCCGGTGCACGACGATTCGCACCACCCCCGGGGAGCTGCTAACCTTGTGTAACGACCGGCCGGACACTCCTGTGCCCGGCCCGCAAGTGGAGGCTCCGATCTCCCACCCGACCATCCTCCGGGACGGCGGGTCACCCGGTCAGGCGGCCACCATCGTTCCGTACGGACGATGGAGTCGCTGGATATGCGCCCCGCGGGCCACCGCGGCGGTGCTCCGGTAGTCCTTGGAGCCCCGCCTGCGATCCGTCCGGGGCATTTTTCATGTGCCGCGGTGGTTGGTCCCAGTGAAACAGACGTACGCGAGCTGTCTGCCAGGCAGCCGTGTGGTGCTATCCGAGGAGGATCCATCAGCGCCGAGCCCCGCATCAACGACCGGATTCGCGTTCCCGAGGTGCGACTTGTCGGTCCCAGCGGCGAGCAGGTCGGGATTGTCCCGCTTGCCAAGGCCCTGGAGCTTGCGCAGGAGTACGACCTCGACCTGGTCGAGGTGGCCGCGACTGCGCGTCCGCCGGTCTGCAAGCTCATGGACTACGGCAAGTTCAAGTACGAGTCGGCCATGAAGGCCCGTGAGGCGCGCAAGAACCAGGCGCACACGGTCATCAAGGAGATGAAGCTCCGGCCGAAGATCGACCCGCACGACTACGACACCAAAAAGGGTCACGTCGTCCGGTTCCTCAAGCAGGGCGACAAGGTCAAGATCACGATCATGTTCCGTGGTCGCGAGCAGTCCCGGCCGGAGCTCGGCTACCGACTGCTGCAGCGCCTTGCGGAGGACGTGCAGGACCTCGGGTTCATCGAGTCGAACCCGAAGCAGGACGGCCGAAACATGATCATGGTTCTCGGCCCGCACAAGAAGAAGACCGAGGCGATGGCCGAGGCCCGTGAGGCTCAGGCGGCCCGCAAGGCGGAAGCGAAGGCCAACCCCGGCAAGTCGCAGAACCACGCGGACGACGACATCCCCGACGGGGACGTCGACGACGCCGAGATCGCCGAGGCCCCGGCCGAGGCTCCCGCCGAAGCCTGATCCCGGGACGGCAGTCCAAGGGGGTTCCCGAACGCGAGTCCGGGGACGCCGACCGATACATATGACGTTCCGTTGTGCCCGGTTTCACGACCGGGCACAGGAACGCCACTGACGAGGAGAGAACGGCGCTATGCCGAAGAACAAGTCGCACAGCGGTGCCAGCAAGCGCTTCAAGATCACCGGCTCCGGCAAGGTGCTCCGTGAGCGCGCCGGCAAGCGCCACCTGCTCGAGCACAAGTCGTCGCGCCTGACGCGCCGCCTCACCGGCAACGCCGAGATGGCCCCGGGCGACGCCAAGAAGATCAAGAAGCTTCTCGGCAAGTGATGTCGGGTGCGCACCGCGCGCCTGATCTCTGACCGGGACCCAATCGATTTCGGGCCGTGTGAGTCCCACCACGGCCCCGCTACAAGGAGTTAAAAGTGGCACGCGTCAAGCGGGCAGTCAACGCCCACAAGAAGCGCCGGGCGATCCTCGAGGCGGCCTCCGGCTACCGCGGTCAGCGTTCGCGCCTGTACCGCAAGGCCAAGGAGCAGGTCACCCACTCGCTGGTCTACAACTACAACGACCGCAAGAAGCGCAAGGGTGACTTCCGTCAGCTGTGGATCCAGCGCATCAACGCTGCGGCCCGCCAGAACGGCATGACGTACAACCGCCTCATCCAGGGTCTGAAGGCCGCGAACATCGAGGTCGACCGCAAGATCCTCGCCGAGCTGGCCGTCAACGACGCCAACGCGTTCGCCGCGCTCGTCGAGGTCGCGCAGAAGGCTCTGCCGTCGGACGTCAACGCGCCCAAGGCTGCGTGACGCTGGCGCTGGCCTTGGCCGGATCTAGCTGTGGACCCGTTTGCCTTTTGGCTTACGGGTCCACGTGTGTTTTCGCTGCCTTCGGTCGGTATGGCTGGTGTGGCACCGCCGGAATCCGTCGTCGTGGCTGAGCGCCGCCGCGGCGGAAATCAGGGGCCCGGCCCCGTGAACCCAGCGGAAATCAGGTACGCCGGCCCCGTGGCCCCAGCCGAACGAGTCGCCCAGCCCCGTGCGACAGCGGAATGACTTGCCCCACCCGTGAACCAGCGGAACGAGTCGCTCAGCCCCGTGCGACAGCGGAATGACTCGCCCCACCCGTGAAGCAGCCGAACGAATCGCCCAGATCCGTGCGGCAGCGGAATGACTGACCCCACCCGTGAACCAGCGGAACGAGTCGCTCAGCCCCGTGCGACAGCGGAATGACTCGCCCCACCCGTGAACCAGCGGAACGAGTCGCCCAGCCCTGTGCGACAGCGGCCTGACTCACCCCTCCCGTGAACCAGCGGAATGACTTGCCCCACCCGTGAACCAAAGGTGAACCGATGTCCGCCGCCCCCGAGTTGATCTCCTCCCGTTCGCCGCGCGTCAGCGCCGCGCGGCGGCTCGCCAAGCGGAGTTTCCGGGGGAAGGAACGGCTGTTCCTCGCGGAGGGGCCGCAGGCCGTGCGGGAGGCCGCCGGGCATCGCACCGGGAGCGGCCCGACCCTCGTGGAACTGTTCGCGACCCTCGACGCCGCGGAGCGGTACGCCGACATCGTGGGCGAGGCCCGTGCCGCCGGGGCCCGCCTGCACCTCGCCGCCGACGACGTGATCGCGGACATCTCGACGACCGTCACCCCGCAGGGCCTGGTCGGGATCTGCCGGTTCCTGGACACCCCGTTCGAGGACATCCTCAAGGCGGAGCCCAGGCTGGTCGCCGTGCTGGCGCATGTGCGGGACCCCGGGAACGCCGGGACCGTGCTGCGCTGCGCCGACGCCGCGGGAGCCGACGCCGTCGTCCTCACCGACGCGTCCGTCGACCTCTACAACCCCAAGGCCGTAAGGGCCTCGGTCGGTTCGCTGTTCCATCTGCCCGTCGCCACGGGCGTACCCGTGGAGGAGGCCGTGCGGGGCCTGAAGGACGCCGGTGTGCGCATCCTCGCCGCCGACGGCGCCGGGGACGACGACCTGGACGACGAGCTCGACAAGGGGACCATGGGCGGGCCGACCGCCTGGGTGTTCGGTAACGAGGCGTGGGGGCTCCCGGAGGAGACCCGCGCGCTGGCGGACGCCGTCGTGCGCGTACCGATTCACGGGAGGGCCGAAAGCCTGAACCTCGCGACGGCCGCCGCCGTATGTCTCTACGCGTCGGCTCGTGCACAGCGTGCCCGCGGTGCTGGTTCCTGAGGGGGTCCGTTCCGTCACTCCCAGCTAGTAGGGTGACGGGCTCGGGGGCCTCTGCGCCAGACGAGAGGTGGGGTACGGGGATGAGTGTCGGCACGAGCGGTGCGAAGAGCGCACTGCGTGCACACGACGTGCGGAGCGCGTCCGCGCCCCGGCACGGTGATCTCGCCGAGCTCGGCATCGACCCCGACGACCTGCCCGACGGACTCGTGATCGCCGACGAGCACGGCCGCGTGATCTGCTTCAACGCCGCGGCCGTCCGGATCACAGCCACCCCCGCCGCCGACGCCCTCGGCCGACAGCTCGACCGGGCCCTGCCGTTAGAGGACCTCGAAGGCCGCCGCTGGTGGCAGATCACCGACCCGTACGGCGGCCTCGCGATCCGGGTCGGACAGCCCGAGCGCAATCTGCTGCTCCCCGGCGGGCGGGAGGTGCTGGTCACCGCGCGCTATGTACGCACCCGGCCCACCGGGCCCATCCGCCGCGTCGTCGTCTCGCTGCGCGACACCGAGGCCCGCCGTCGCACCGAGCGCAGCCACGCCGAGCTGATCGCCACGGTCGCCCACGAACTGCGCTCGCCGCTCACCTCCGTCAAGGGCTTCACGGCGACGCTGCTCGCCAAGTGGGAACGGTTCACCGACGACCAGAAGAAGCTCATGCTGGAGACGGTGGACGCCGACGCCAACCGCGTGACACGTCTCATCGCCGAGCTCCTCGACATCTCCCGCATCGACTCCGGGCGCCTCGAACTGCGCCGCCAGCCCGTCGACATAGGGGCCGCCGTCGGCCGCCACATCCAGGCGTACGTGGCTTCCGGCCAGTCCGCCGACCGCTTCCTGCTGCGCATCGGCCAGCCGCTGCCCGCCCTGTGGGCCGACCCCGACAAGGTCGACCAGGTGCTCAGCAACCTGCTGGAAAATGCGGTGCGGCACGGCGAGGGAACCGTCACCATCGACGTAGAGCCCGCGCCGTCACCCCGCGAAGCGGAGGACGCCGGCACGTCGGTCACGGTGAGCGACGAGGGCCCCGGCATCCCGGAGGAGTCCATGAACCGCGTCTTCACCCGCTTCTGGCGGGGCAGCAAGCGCGGCGGCACCGGCCTCGGGCTGTACATCGTCAAGGGCATCGTCGAAGCCCACGGCGGCACCATCACGGTCGGCCGCGCCCCCGAGGGCGGCGCGCAGTTCCGATTTACGCTGCCCGTGGGCACCCCGGCCTATCTGGCCTGAGCCCGGCCCGCCCCGGCCGGCGCCGCCCGCGGGCGCATTCGTCCACCTCACCCCCGTTAGACTCGGCCTTTGGCACCTTTGCGTCCCCGTTTCAGGGACGATGCGTCCCCCGAGTCGCGACGGGGACCTCTGGCCAACCAATCGGAAGCACGGGAAGAGATGTCGGCACCGAACAAGTCGTACGACCCTGTTGAGGTCGAGGCACTGAAACCGGAAGAGATCGAGCGCATGCGGGACGAGGCGCTCGCCGCCTTCGCCGCCGCCGGTGACCTCGACGCGCTCCAGGAGGCCAAGGTCGCCCACACCGGCGGCACCTCGCCGCTGGCCCTCGCCAACCGCGAGATCGGCGCCCTGCCCCCGCACGCCAAGGCCGAGGCAGGCAAGCGCGTCGGCCAGGCCCGCGGCGCCGTGAACAAGGCCCTCGCCGCCCGCCAGGCCGAGCTGGAGGCCGAGCGCGACACCCGGGTGCTGGTCGAGGAGGCGGTGGACGTCACACTGCCCTACGACCGCGTACCGGCCGGCGCCCGGCACCCGCTGACCACCATGATGGAGCGGGTCGCGGACGTCTTCGTGTCCATGGGGTACGAGATCGCCGAGGGCCCCGAGGTCGAGGCGGAGTGGTTCAACTTCGACGCCCTGAACTTCGGCCCGGACCACCCGGCCCGGCAGATGCAGGACACCTTCTTCGTCCAGGGCACTCCGGGTCCTGAGGGTGCCGACAGTGACGGCGAGTCCGGTGTCGTCCTGCGTACGCACACCTCGCCCGTGCAGGCCCGCGCGCTCCTCGACCGGGAGCCGCCCGTCTACGTGGTGTGCCCCGGCCGCGTGTACCGCACCGACGAGCTGGACGCCACGCACACCCCGGTCTTCCACCAGATCGAGCTGCTGGCCGTCGACGAGGGCCTGACCATGGCCGACCTGAAGGGCACCCTGGACCACATGGTCCGCTCGCTCTTCGGCGCGGACATGAAGACCCGGCTGCGCCCGAACTACTTCCCGTTCACGGAGCCGTCCGCCGAGATGGACATGCTCTGCTACGTCTGCAAGGGCGAGTCCGTCGGCAACCCCGACCGCTCCTGCCGCACCTGCTCCAGCGAGGGCTGGATCGAGCTCGGCGGCTGCGGCATGGTCAACCCGCGGGTGCTGACCGCCTGCGGTGTGGACCCGGAGAAGTACAGCGGATTCGCCTTCGGGTTCGGCATCGAACGGATGCTGATGTTCCGCCACAACGTCGAAGACATGCGAGACATGGTCGAGGGTGACGTCCGGTTCACCCGGCCGTTCGGGATGGAGATCTGATGCGGGTCCCGCTTTCTTGGCTGCGGGAGTACGTCGACCTGCCGGCGACGGAGACCGGGCGCGACGTCCAGGCCAAGCTCATTTCGGCAGGCCTGGAGGTCGAGACCGTCGAGCAGCTCGGCGCCGGCCTCAAGGGGCCGCTCGTCGTCGGCAAGGTGCTGACCATCGAGGAGCTGGAGGGCTTCAAGAAGCCCATCCGCTTCTGCACGGTCGACGTGGGTCAGGCCAACGGCACCGGTGAGCCCCAGGAGATCGTCTGCGGCGCCCGCAACTTCGCCGTCGGCGACAAGGTCGTCGTGGTCCTGCCGGGCGCGGTGCTGCCCGGCGACTTCGCGATCGCCGCGCGCAAGACGTACGGCAAGACCTCGCACGGCATGATCTGCTCCGCCGACGAGCTGGGCATGGGCGACGACGGCACGCACGGCATCATCGTGCTGCCGCCCGAGTACGAGGTCGGCACCGACGCCGTCGAGCTGCTCCAACTCGTCGACGAGGTCCTCGACATCGCCGTCACGCCCGACCGCGGCTACGCCCTGTCGATGCGCGGCGTGGCCCGCGAGGCCGCCACCGCCTACGGCCTGCCGCTGCGCGACCCGGCGCTGCTCGACGTGCCGGGTCCGAACGCGTTCGGCCACCCGGTGCGGGTCTCCGACCCGCAGGGCTGCGACCGCTTCACCGCGCGCACCGTCACGGGCCTGTCGCCCGAAGCACGCTCGCCGATCTGGCTGCGGCGCCGCCTCCAGAAGGCGGGCATGCGCCCGATCTCGCTCGCCGTCGACGTCACCAACTACGTGATGCTGGAGCTCGGTCAGCCCCTGCACGCGTACGACCGCTCCCGCATCCAGGGCACCATCGGCGTGCGCCGGGCCGAGCCGGGGGAGAACCTCACCACCCTCGACGGCGCCAAGCGCACGCTGGACGCCGAGGACCTGGTGATCACCGACGACCGCGGGCCGATCGGCCTCGCGGGTGTCATGGGCGGCGCCGACACGGAGATCGCGGATCACGCGGTCGAGGCCGGCACCACCGATGTCGTGATCGAGGCCGCGCACTTCGACGCGATCTCCATCGCGCGCACGGCCCGCCGCCACAAGCTGGCCTCCGAGGCGTCCAAGCGCTTCGAGCGCGGCGTCGACCCGGAGGCCGCGTCCGCCGCCGCCCAGCGCACGGTCGACCTGCTGGTGCTGCTCGCGGGCGGCTCCGCCGACGCCGGCGTCACCGAGGTCATCGCGCCCTCCGCGCCGCACACCATCACCATCCCGGCGAACCACCCGGACAAGGTCGCGGGCGTCGACTACGGCCGCGAGACCGTCGTACGCCGCCTCCAGCAGGTCGGCTGCGACGTCTACGGGCAGGACGAGCTGATCGTCACCGTGCCGTCCTGGCGGCCCGACCTGACGGACCCGAACGACCTGGCCGAAGAGGTCATCCGGCTTGAGGGTTACGAGAACCTGCCCTCGACCCTGCCCAAGCCTCCGGCGGGCCTGGGCCTGACCGAGCGCCAGCGGCTGCACCGGCGGGTCGGCCGCGCGCTGGCCGGTGCCGGGTATGTCGAGGCGCTGAACTACCCGTTCATCGGGACCGAGGTCCTCGACCAGCTCGGCATCGAGGCCGACGACCCGCGCCGCACCATGGTCAAGCTGGTCAACCCGCTCTCCGACGAAGAGCCGGCGATGCGCACCACACTGCTGCCGGGACTGCTCGGCGCACTGCGGCGCAACGACGGCCGGGGCTCGCACGACCTGGCGCTCTTCGAGACCGGCCTGGTCTTCCGGCCGACCGGCCAGGAGCACAAGGCCGAGCGGCTGCCCGTCGACCGGCGCCCCACCGACGAGGAGGTCGCCGGGGTCGACTCCGCGCTGCCGCGTCAGCCGCGGCGCGCCGCCGTCGTCCTCGCGGGCGCCCGCGAGCAGGCCGGCTGGTGGGGCAAGGGCCGTCCCGCCGACTGGGCGGACGCCGTCGAGGCCGCTCGTATCGTCGCCGGCGAAGCCGGTGTCGAGCTGACCGTGCGCAGTGACCAGCACGCTCCCTGGCACCCGGGCCGCTGCGCCGCGCTGTACGTCGCGGTGAACGGCGAGGAGACCCTCGTCGGGCACGCCGGTGAGCTGCACCCGCGCGTCATCAAGGCGCTGCACCTTCCGGAGCGCAGCTGCGCCATGGAGGTCGAGCTCGACATCCTGGAGCAGGCGGGTACGGGCGTCCTCGGGGCGCCGCGCATCTCCGCCTTCCCGGTCGCCACGCAGGACGTCGCGCTGGTCGTCGACAAGTCCGTCCCGCACGCGGACGTCGAGGCGGCCCTGCGCGAGGGCGCGGGTGAACTCCTCGAGTCCATCCGGCTGTTCGACGTCTACGAGGGCGAGCAGCTCGGCGAGGGCAAAAAGTCCCTGGCGTACGCGCTGCGGTTCCGTGCCGACGATCGCACGCTGACCGTGGATGAGGCCTCCGCGGCTCGTGACGCGGCGGTTGCCCTCGCGGGCGAGCGGGTGGGGGCCGTTCTGCGGGGCTAGCTCCGCTGGTGGTGCCGGGGAACTGTGGGCCGTTGTTCTGCTGCGGGTGCGTCGTGGCTGGGCGCGCAGTTCCCCGCGCCCCTTGAAGGGGCGCTCCCTTGTGGCCGTCAGTAGTCACCTCACTCTTTTGGGTGACAAGTGCGGGCGATCTGGTCCGATCGGGGCATGCGATCGACAGAATCGATCCGGCCGAAGTGGCCGGTGCCTGCGCGCTGAACAGGGCCTTAGGGGGGCCATCGGCATGATCGATACCAAGGCTGGGGCGCCCCGCCGGGCCAGGCCCCGGGTGAACCACCGGACACGATGGCGGAAAAACATCGCCCGCAGGCTCGGTCGCGGCGAGGCCAGACGCCTCGGCCGGGACCGCCGGCGGCTGCGCCGGGTGCTCGAAATGGGGCTCCCCACGGTGTGGGGCGCGGCGGCGGTCGCGTACAAACTCACCTGTCCGCTCGCCCAGCAGAACGGGCTCGGCGCCCGGATCGTCACCTGCGCGGTCTTCTTCGCGGTCGGTACGGGTCTGATACTGCATGTCAGACGTGGGCCGCTGCGGGAGCTCCGGCAGATCCGCAAGGTCGCGGTCGCCGCCCAGGGTGTCCTCCTGCGGCCGCTCCCGCCGCGGATCGACGGGCTGAACGTGGCCGCGGCACAGTTCTCGGCGGACCGCGGGGCCACTGTCGGCGGCGACCTGTACGAGGTGATCGGCACCGAGCACGGCGTACGGGTCGTGATGGGCGACGTCCGCGGGCACGGGCTCGCCGCCATCGGGACCGTCGCCGCCGTCCTCGGGAGCTTCCGCGAGGCCGTTCACGACGAGGCCGAACTCCCCGGCGTGCTGCGCAGGCTGGAGCGTGCTCTGGCCCGGCATCTGCGAGAGCGGGCGAAGGCCGAACATCCTTCGTCGGGACTGGACCCGGACAGCCCGGTCGCCGAGGACTTCGTCACCGTGCTGCTCCTGGAGATCCGCCGCGACGGCGAGGTGCACGCCCTCAACTGCGGTCATCCCTGGCCGTATGTGCTGAGCGGCGGCCGGGCCGAACCACTGGCCCAGACCGAACCCCTGCCTCCGCTCGGGCCGTTCCCGCTCCCGGCCGAGCTGACAACCGCCGACTGCGGTCAACTGCTGCCCGGCGAGGCACTGTTCCTGCACACCGACGGAGCCGAGGACGCCCGCGACAGCCGTGGCCGGTTCTTCCCGCTGCCCGCCGCACTCACCGAGGCCGTCCGCACCCAGCCGCTCTCACCCCAGGCCGTACTCCGCTCGGTCTTCGCCCAACTACTGCGCCACGCGGGCGGACTTCCCACCGACGACGTAGCCATACTCGTACTCCGAAACGACCGAGCCCGCGTACCGATGCAACAGGGCGAACCGGTACCCCACGTAGAACCTGTACCCCACGTGATCGGCCGCGCCCCGTAAGACCTAAGGGGCGCGGGGAACTGCGCGACCAGCCACGAGCGACCCGCAGCCAGCCAACGAACCCGCAGTTCCCCGGCCCAACCAGCGGAGCGAACCGTCCGCCCCGCCACGGAGTGTCGGGCAGGCGGCTGGGCGGACGGCGCGGGAACGGGCCGCCGCACTGTACGAGGGGGAGCCGGCGGCCCGGCCGGCCTCTTTACGAGGCATCTCAGTCAACCGGTCCGGAACTCTCTGCGACAGCGCGCACACGGTGCGGATTCGAGCACTCCGTTCACACCCCGTGTGAACAGGTTGGCGCTACGTTGAACAGCACCGTCGGCACCGAGCCACCGGAGGATCCATGCAGCCCAACACCCTGCTCGACGCGATCCTCGACGAGGCCGGGATCTCGCACTCCGGACTCGCGGCCCATGTGAACCAGGCGGGGCGGGCCCGTGGCCTCGCACTTCGGTACGAACACACCGCTGTGGCGCGGTGGTTGAAGGGCCAGCGGCCGCGCGGCCAGGTGCCCGACATGATCTGCGAGGTGCTCGCCAACCGGCTCCAACGGCCCGTCACGCTCGACGACATCGGCCTCGGCGTCCCGGGCGAACCGGCCGCTCCGCACGGTACGACGCTCTCCGGGTTCGTCGAGCGTGCCACCGCGCTGTGGCGCTGCGACGAACAGCAGCGCCCGCACATCCTCGGCGCCCCCGCCGTCACCGGGACGCCCGCCGTGATGCCCGTGTGGGAGTGGGAGAACCCGCCCGAGGACGTGGACGTCTCGCGCGGCGGCCGGCACCGCGTGAGCATGTCCGACATCGAGATGCTGCGTTCCGCCCGCGCCCACTACGAGCAGATGTACCGCAAGGCCGGCGGCATCGCGACCCGCACCCGCATCGTCGGCTTCCTCAACGCCGAGACGGCGCCGCTGCTGCGGGGCAGCTACACCGACGCCACCGGCCGCCAACTCCACCGGGCCACCGGCGGGTTGGTGGCGATCGCGGGCATCTGCGCGTACGACTCCGACGCGCACGGTCTGGCCCAGCGCTACTTCCACCAGGCGCTGCGTCTGGCGAAGGCCAGTGGTGACAGAGGACTTGGCGCGTATGTCATCGCGCTGCTCGTCAACCAGGCCCTGTTCATGCGCGAGCACCGGCAGGCCGTCGCCTTCGCCGAGGCCGCGCTGCGCGCCGCCGGACGGCAGATCACTCCGGCGCTCGCGTCGGACCTCTACGCGATGCAGGCCAAGGCGTACGCGCACCTAGGCGACGGCAGCAGCGCGCTGTCCTGCATCCGGCGTGCCGAACAGGCCGCCGACCGCATCCGTCGTGGGTACGAACCTGACGAGACCGGCTATGTCCAGCCGGGCCTGGTCAATGTGCAGGTGGCGGAGGCACTGTTGAGCCTCGGTGACCTGTCCGCCGCGCGGGAGCACGCCGCGGCCGCCGTGGACAATCCGGCGCACGACCGGGGCAGGGTGCACCGGCTCGGGATGCTCAGCCAGATCGAACTGCGCCAGGGCAACGCCGACAAGGCGGTGGTCACGGCGGTTCAAATGGCGGAGCAGGCCCGGGGGATGGAGTCCCAGCGGTTGCGCGACAGACTGCGGGCGGTACGCGAACATCTGGTGGCCAGTGGCTGCGCGGGCACGGCCGAGGCCGCCGAACTCATCGACGGGGCACTGCGCGTACCGCTCTAGGACGAGCTTGCGGGGGAACTCCGGGAAGAGCCCCGGGGAACCCCGCGGGGTCACGCCCCGTCCACTGCCGGGGGCCCCGAGCCCTCCGTGGTGCGGAACACTGCGCCTACCGCTGCGCTGAGCGGCCGTCGCGAGCCTGCTGTGCGGACGCTCCTGCTGCGATATTGCCATCTACTCGGCGGAAGGTGGCAGAACCGTGCAGTGGACGAAACAGAACGAACAAACTGTGTACGCAAACCGCTGGTTCAGCGTCAATCTCGCAGATGTCGAGCTGCCGGACGGTCGGCACCTCGATCACTTTTTAATACGGCTGCGGCCCGTCGCCGTGGCCACTGTGGTGAATGAGGCAAATGAGGTGCTCCTCCTGTGGCGGCACCGCTTCATCACCGACAGCTGGGGATGGGAGCTCGCGGCGGGCGTCGTCGAGGACGGCGAGGACATCGCCGTCGCGGCGGCCCGCGAACTGGAGGAGGAGACCGGTTGGCGACCGGGACCCCTGCGGCATCTGATGAGCGTCGAGCCGTCCAACGGGCTCACCGACGCCCGGCACCACATCTACTGGGCCGACGAAGGCGCGTACATCGGACACCCCGTGGACGACTTCGAGTCGGACCGTCGGGAATGGGTTCCCCTCAAGCTCGTCCCCGACATGGTCGCCCACGGCGAGGTCCCGGCCGCCAACATGGCAGCCGCGCTGCTCCTCCTGCACCATCTGAGGCTCGGGCAGGACGCCGTGCCCTGAGATTCCCCCCATGCGTCCTGGGACCTAGTGGCCCAGAGCCTGCCAGACCGCCACGGCGAGTGCGCCCACGGCCGTGACGACCGCGACCGCGCGCAGCGGCCAGCGGGTGTGCTCCAAGGCGACGACCCGTGCGCTCAGGTCGTCGACATCCTTGGCGGTCTGTTCGGCGCGGTGACTGAGCAGAGCCAGTCCTCCCTCGACGTGGGCATACGTCACATCGAGGCGGCGACGTAACTCTGCGAGTTCCCCATGGACCACGGGATGATCCGGGTCGGCGGTCACGAGTCCGCTCCTTTCCGTAGTCGTCACATCCCTTACATGCGCACGGAAAGTCAACTCGCCTGGTGGACGCGTGGGGAGAGTGTGCGAGGGGCATATGCGAGCCCAGCGCGCACACAGTGTGTGAATGCCACGGGCCCGGCCCTCGGAAGAGAGCCGGGCCCGTGTCCGGCCTGAGATGTACGGAACGTAGTCAGGACGGGGGTGCCGCTAGGGGTACGTGTAGAAGCCCGAGCCCGACTTCCGGCCCAGCCGGCCCGCGTCGACCATGCGCTGGAGCAGCGGGGGAGCGGCGTAGAGCGGCTCTTTATATTCTTCGTACATCGAGAACGCGACCGAGGCGACCGTGTCCAGGCCGATCAGGTCGGACAGCTTGAGCGGGCCCATCGGGTGGGCGCAGCCCAGCTCCATGCCGTTGTCGATGTCCTCGCGGCTGGCCATGCCGGACTCGAACATCCGGATCGCGGAGAGCAGATACGGGATCAGCAGCGCGTTGACCACGAAGCCCGAGCGGTCCTGGGCGCGGATCGCGTGCTTGCCGAGGATCTTCTCGACCAGCGCCTGCGCCCGGCTGATGGTGCCCTCGGAGGTGGTGAGCGCCGGGATCAGCTCGACGAGCTTCTGCACCGGGGCCGGGTTGAAGAAGTGGATGCCTATCACCTGGTCGGGGCGGGACGTGGCGACGGCGAGCTTCACCAGCGGGATCGAGGAGGTGTTGGAGGCGAGGATCGCGTCCTGCCGGGTCACCACCTGGTCGAGTACCTGGAAGATCTCGGTCTTCACCTGCTCGTTCTCGACGACCGCCTCGATCACCAGGTCGCGGTCGGAGAACTCGCCGAGGTCGGTGGTGAAGCTGAGTCGCGCCTGGGTGGCGTCGTGCTCCTCGGCGGAGATCTTGCCGCGCTCGGCCGCCTTGGAGAGCGAGTTGTAGAGCCGGGTGCGGCCGATCTCCAACGCCTCGCCGGTGGTCTCGGCGACCTTCACGTCCAGGCCCGCACGGGCACACACCTCGGCGATGCCCGCTCCCATCTGGCCGCAGCCCACCACTCCGACGCGCGCGATATCGCCCCAGGTGTCCGTCACTTCGTCCTCTTTCGCCTGCTATCGGGCCTTCGCAGGTCTCCGTTGGCCGGCGCCTGCTCCAAACCTGCACGTTACCTTCGGCGGCCGGTGATCAATTGTCCGGGTACCGCATGACACGCTGTCCCGCAAGCGGACCGCGACCGGGCCCGCACACGGCACATGGAGGTATGAGGATGCACCGGAAACCACGAATGTCACGCCGGGCGTTCGCGGTGACCGCGCTGTCGACCCTCGTGGTGGGGGGCGGCACGGCGGCGGGCGTCGCGATGGCCGGCGGGGAACCGAAGCGCCGGCACGCGAGTGGCGCGCTGCGCGGCATGTGGCTGGCGACCGTCGCGAACCGCGACTGGCCGTCGAAGGCCGGGCTGACCGTGTCCCAGCAGCGCGCCGAACTGCTCACGCATCTGGACACGGCGGTGAAGCGCCGGCTGAACGCGGTGATCTTCCAGGTGCGCCCCACGGCCGACGCCCTGTGGCCCTCGCCGTACGAGCCCTGGTCGCAGTCCCTCACCGGTGTCCAGGGCCAGGACCCCGGGTGGGACCCGCTGGGCACCGCGGTCAAGGAGGCCCACGCACGCGGTCTGGAACTGCACGCCTGGTTCAACCCGTACCGCATCGCCAACCACGCCGACCCGACGAAGCTCGTCGCCTCGCACCCGGCCCGCAAGAACCCCGACTGGGTCGTGACGTACGGCGGGAAGCTCTACTACAACCCCGGCCTGCCCGAGGTCCGCGCCTTCGTCCAGGACGCGATGCTGGACGCGGTGCAGAAGTACGCCGTGGACGCCGTGCACTGGGACGACTACTTCTACCCGTATCCGGTCGCGGGGCAGGTCTTCGACGACGACGCGGCGTTCGCGGCGCACGGCGGGGGCTTCACCGACCGGGCCGCCTGGCGGCGGGACAACATCGACAAGCTGGTGCGCGAGACGGCGGCCAGGATCAAGAAGATCCGGCCGGGTACGCAGTTCGGGATCAGCCCGTTCGGGGTGTGGCGCAACATCGCGACCGACTCGGAGGGCTCGGACACCAAGGCGGGCGTGCAGACGTACGACGACCTGCACGCCGACACCAGGAAGTGGGTCCGGGAGAACTGGATCGACTACATCTGCCCGCAGATCTACTGGAACATCGGCTTCGCCGCCGCCGACTACGCGAAGCTGATCCCCTGGTGGTCGGAGGTCGCGCGCGGCAGCGGGACGAAGCTGTACGTGGGCGAGGCGCTCTACAAGGCCGGCGATCCGGCGCAGCCCGCGGCCTGGCAGGACGCGGCCGAGCTGTCCAAGCACCTCACCTTCGCCAAGGATCACCCAGAGGTGCGCGGGCACGTCTTCTTCTCGGCCCGGGAAGTGGGCGAGGACAAGATCGGCGCCATGGCACGCGTGGTCGCCGACCACTACCAGAAGCCGGTGAAGCCCCCGCGCTGACTCAGAGCCTGTGTCAGCGGGCGGTGTCCTTGTGCTGGACCACGCAGTCGGGGCCGGGCGACATCAGGGCCTCGTGGCCGTCCTCGAAGCGGACGCGGTAGGGGGGATTCCCCTGCTGTCCGAGTACCTCGATGACTTCCGCGACCCGGTCGTGCTGCCCGACGATCCTGCCGTGTACCAGCAGGTGGTCGCCTTTGGTTGCTTGCATCTGTAGGGCCTCCTCGTGTCGCACGGGAGTAGCGGTTCGTGGTCGCAAGTCTACGGCGGGTGGCCCCGGTTGGGACCGGCCCGTACGCGCCGCTCAGCCCCGCGCCCGTTGGGTGACGGCGATGCAGACGAGCACGGCCGTCGCCGTCAGCGGGGCGGCCGCCGTCAGGTGCTCGCCCAGGAGCAGTACCGACCACACCAGTGTGAGCAGCGGCTGTGCCAACTGCAACTGGCTGGCCTTCGGGATGCCGATCGCGGCCATGCCGCGGTACCAGGCGACCAGGCCGAGGAGCTGTGAGCCGGCCGCGACCCAGAGGAGTCCGGTCACGCTGTGCGCGGTCAGCCGGGCGGGCTCGTACGACAGGGCGATCACGGCCGCCGGCACCGCGAGCGGCAGGCACAGGACCAGCGCCCAGCCGATGACGTGCCAGCCGGGCAGCACGCGGGCCAGCCGGCCGCCTTCCGTGTAGCCGGCCGCACAGACCAGCAGCGCCGCGAAGAGGTAGGCGTCCGCACCGGTCAGGGCGCCGCCGCTCTGCCGCACGGTGAACGCGATCACCACGGCGGCGCCCGCGAGCGCCGCGGCCCAGAAGGTGCGGGACGGGCGGGTGCCGACGCGCAGGGCCGAGAACAGGGCGGTCGTGAGGGGGAGCAGGCCGACCACGACCGCGGCGTGCGCGGTGGTCGACGTCTGCAGCGCCAGGGTCGTGAGCATCGGGAAGCCGAGGACCACGCCGGCGGCTACGACGGCCAGGCCCGCCCAGTGGCGGCGGGCCGGGAGCGGGACTCGCAGGGCGAGGAGGCAGGTGCCCGCGATGGCCGCCGCCAGGACTGTGCGGGCGGCTACGAGGGACCAGGGGCCGAAGCCTTCCAGGCCCCAGGCCGTGGCGGGGAAGGTGAGGGAGAAGGCGGTGACTCCTAGGGCGGCCTGGAGTGTGCCGGGCCCGGCCGGGGGCTTGGTGGGGTTGGTGCTGTGATTTGGAAGCTGCGGGTTCGTTGGGGCTGGGCGCGCAGTTCCCCGCGCCCCTGAAGGGGCGCCCATCGCTATCGATGCTGGGTGAGTAGCGCTACTCTCTGGTCTCATGCATGAGCGTAGCAGTGTGGGTGAGCTGGTGGAACGGTTGAGAGGGGAGCTTGACCGCTACTCTGCTGGTGGGAAGCTGCCGTCCAGTCGGGCGCTTGTCGAGCGGTATCGGGTTAGTCCGGTGACCGTGTCCCGGGCGCTGGGGCAGTTGGCTGCCGAGGGGCTGGTGGTCACTCGGCCCGGGGCCGGGGTGTTCCGGGCGCAGCCGCGCGGGGCCGGGCCGGCCGTCGGGGACACCTCCTGGCAGGAGGTCGCGCTCAGTGCGGACGCCACCGCCGAACTCGTACCGCGCGCCGTGGACGCGTCCGGAGTGCTGGTCTCACTGGCCGCGCCGCCGCCCGGAGTCGTCGAGTTCAACGGCGGCTATCTGCACCCGTCGCTGCAGCCGGAACGGGCGATGGCCGCGGCCCTGTCCCGGGCCGGCCGGCGCCCCGGTGCCTGGGGGCGTCCGCCGGTGGAGGGGCTGCCGGAGCTGCGCGAGTGGTTCGCGCGGGGCATCGGCGGCGCGATCACCGCCGCCGAGGTGCTGATCACGGCGGGCGGCCAGTCCGCGCTGACCACCGCGCTGCGGGCGCTCGCCCCGCCCGGCGCTCCGGTCCTCGTCGAGTCGCCCACGTACCCCGGCATGCTGGCGATCGCCCGCGCGGCCGGACTGCGGCCCGTGCCGGTGCCCGTGGACCCGGACGGCGTGAAACCGGCGCTGCTCGCCGATGCCTTCAGGGCGACCGGCGCCCGCGTCTTCGTCTGCCAGCCGCTGTTCCAGAACCCGACCGGTGCGGTGCTCGCGGCGGAACGCCGCGGCGAGGTGCTGAGGATCGCGCGCGACGCGGGCGCGTTCGTCGTCGAGGACGACTTCGTACGCCGGCTGGTGCACGAGGACTCCGGACCGCTGCCGCGCCCGCTGGCCGCCGACGACCCCGACGGAGTCGTCGTGCACGTCGGCTCGCTGACCAAGGCGACCTCGCCGAGCTTCCGGGTGAGCGCGCTGGCCGCCCGGGGACCCGTCCTCGAACGACTGCGGACCATCCAGGTCGTCGACACGTTCTTCGTGCCGCGCCCGCTCCAGGAGGCGGCCCTGGAACTCGTCGGCTCGCCCGCCTGGCCCCGCCATCTCCGCGCTGTCTCGGCGGAGTTGAGGAACCGTCGCGACACGATGACCGCCGCGCTGCGCCTGGATCTCCCCGAACTCTCCCTGCCGCACATCCCGTCCGGCGGCTACCACCTGTGGCTGCGCCTGCCCGACGGCACGGACGAGCCGGCCCTGGTCGCCGGCGCCCTGCGTGCGGGCGTGGCCGTCACTCCCGGCCGCCCCTACTTCAGTGCTGAACCCCCGGCCGCCCACCTGCGGTTGAGCTTCGCGGCCGTCGCGGGGGCGGGGGAGATCGCGGAGGGTGTGCGGAGACTGCGTACGGCGTACCACGAAAATGGTTCGACAGGCGGACTCTGACCTGCGACTCTCCCGCCATGAGCGACGTACCGGATCTCGCCGAGGGCTACGAGATCTCCACCGACCCCGACCGCATCGACTTCGACCGCGTCCACCGGTGGCTCGCCACCGACGCGTACTGGGCGATCGACCGGCCGCGCGAGAAGCACGATCGGGCCGTGGCCGGTTCACTCAACTTCGGGGTGTACGACACGGCTTCGGGCGAGCAGGTGGCGTACGCGCGGGTGGTGACCGACGAGGCGACCTTCGCGTGGCTCTGCGATGTGTACGTGGACCGGTCCGTGCGGGGCAAGGGGATCGGCACCGCACTGGTCGACGCCGTGCGCGCGTATCTGCGACCGATGGGCCTGCGCCGCATTCTGCTCGCCACCCTCGACGCGCACGGTGTCTACGAGCAGCTCGGGTTCAAGGGGCTCGACAAGCCCGAGCAGTGGATGGTGCTGGGTCCTGGGTGAGCTACCGTCCGTGAGCATTCCGTGCGTGCCGCAGATCACCCCTTGACCTGCGGAGTTCCTGGCTCCACGATCACCGCATGCATGTTCGGCTCACGCTGATCGCCGCCGCCCGCAGCTCCGCGCTGCTCGCCGAGCGCTTCGACGACGACCGGCCGCTGGACCAGGCGGGCTGGGAGGAGGCGCAGCGTGTCGCGCACGCGCTGGCACCGCTGGCGGCGGCCGAGCTGCGGTACTGCTCGCCGACGCCGCGCAGCCGGGCCACCGGTGACGCGCTGGGCCTCGCGCCGCTGGCCCAGCCGGCCCTGCGGGACTGCGACATGGGCCGGTGGCGCGGCCTGACGCTCGGCGAGGCGATGGCCCGCGAGCCCGAGGCCGTGGACGCCTGGCTCGCCGATCCGTACTCAGCCCCGCACGAGGGCGAGCCGCTGGTGTCCTTCATCCAGCGCGTGGGCCACTGGCTCGACACCCGCCCCGCCGACGACGGCGGCCGCATCGTCGCCGTGGCGGAGCCTGCGGTGGTACGGGCCGCGCTCGTCTATGCCCTGAAGGCTCCCGCGCCGACGTACTGGAGTCTCGACGTCCGTCCTTTGTCGACGGTCACGCTCACGGGTCGGGCCGGGCGCTGGAACCTTCGCCTCGACGCTCAGCCCGTGCCTGCGTAGTCCCGCCCGCCGTCCTGCTCATCGTCCCGCGTGTAGTCCGTAGTGAGGACCAGGTCCTTGGCCGGTCCGCCGACCCGCCAGACCGTCCGCCAGTGGTCCGCGTCGGACACGGTGAACTCGCCCCGGTAGAGGTCCGCCGCGCACGGATGGTCGGCGATGTGCCGCCCGGAGGTCAGGTCCAGGTCATGGAAGGGGCGACCGTCCGAGAAACGCACGTCGGCCCGGCCCGGCCCGTCGCCCGGCAGGAACCGCAGGGTGCGCTCGGCGGGCCGGGCCACGCCCTCCCACACGAACGTGCCGGACTCGTGGTGGAGCAGCCCGGCCTCTCCTTCACCCAGCGCCTCGAACACCGTCGTCCCGCTGAAGGAACCCGCCGCCCCGCTCACGAGATCCCGCACCGTACGCTCCACGCGCCAGCTCCCGGCCAGGTATGCCAACACATCGGTCACCGGCCAGAATTCGGCCATACCACCCGCCTCCCCGGCCTCTCCTGCGCAACCCATTGACGCACTCCTGCCCCCTACCTATCTTGCCGTTCGAAGTATTGATCACTGTCCGATATTTCGAACGTGCTGCATCCCTCCAGAGCCGCGGAGAATTCATGTCACGCACCCGTACGCGCACCCGTGGGAGAGTCGCTCTCACGGCCACCGCGCTACTGGCCGCCTCCTTCCTCGTACCGGCCCCGGTGAACGCCGCCGAGGACGCCGCCGATGCCACCGACTACGC
Source organism: Streptomyces sp. NPDC050704 (assembly GCF_040654355.1). NCBI lineage: Bacteria > Bacillati > Actinomycetota > Actinomycetes > Kitasatosporales > Streptomycetaceae > Streptomyces > Streptomyces sp. NPDC050704. The sequence goes on from NZ_JBFAHW010000087.1 coordinate 24,655, forward strand.
GATCACCGTCGACCCGAAGGCCTCGGGCGCGAAGATCGACAACACGATGTACGGGGTCTTCTTCGAGGACATCAACCGGGCCGCGGACGGCGGCCTGTACGCGGAACTCGTGCAGAACCGGTCCTTCGAGTACTCGACGGCCGACAACGCCTCGTACACGCCTCTCACCTCCTGGGCCGCCGAGGGCACCGCGAAGACCGCGGACGACGACGGCCGCCTCAACACCCGCAACCGCACCTACCTCACCCTGGACGGCGGTTCGTCGGTCACCAACTCCGGCTACAACACCGGTATCGCGGTCCAGAGCGGCAAGACCTACGACTTCTCGGTCTGGGCCCGCGCCGACCAGGCGTCCGCCCTCACGGTGACCCTGGCCGACGCCGATGGCGCGCTCGCCGAGGCTCGCCGTGTCACCGCGCGCGGCGGCTGGGCCAAGTACAAGGCCAGGTTCACCGCGAACCGCACCAGCTCCACCGGCCGTCTCACCGTGGCCGCCGACGGCCCGGTCGCGCTCGACATGATCTCGCTCATCCCGCGCGACACGTACAAGGGCCACGGCCTCCGCAAGGACCTCGCCGAGAAGATCGCCGCCCTGGACCCCGGCTTCGTCCGCTTCCCGGGCGGCTGTCTCGTCAACACCGGCAGCATGGAGGGCTACGACGAGGCCTCCGGCTGGCAGCGCAAGCGCTCGTACCAGTGGAAGGACACCATCGGTCCCGTCGAGCAGCGCGCGACGAACTCCAACTTCTGGGGCTACAACCAGAGTTACGGACTCGGCTACTACGAGTACTTCCAGTTCTCCGAGGACATCGGCGCGATGCCGCTGCCCGTGGTTCCCGCCCTCGTCACCGGCTGCGGCCAGAACAAGGCCACCGACGACGACGCGCTCCTCAAGCGCCACATCCAGGACACCCTGGACCTCATCGAGTTCGCCAACGGCCCGGTGACCAGCGAGTGGGGCAAGAAGCGGGCGAAGTTGGGCCACCCGAAGCCCTTCCGCCTCACCCACCTCGGGGTCGGCAACGAGGAGAACCTGCCGAACGAGTACATCGCCCGCTTCAAGCAGTTCCGTACGGCCATCGAGGCGAAGTACCCGGACATCACCGTCATCTCCAACTCAGGGCCTGACGACAGCGGTTCGACCTTCGACACGGCCTGGAAGCTCAACCGGGAAGAGAACGTCGACATGGTCGACGAGCACTACTACAACAGCCCGCAGTGGTTCCTGCAGAACAACGACCGCTACGACTCGTACGACAGGAAGGGCCCCAAGGTCTTCCTCGGCGAGTACGCCTCGCAGGGCAACACCTTCAAGAACGCCCTCTCCGAAGCCGCGTTCATGACCGGCCTGGAGCGCAACGCGGACATCGTGAAGCTCGCCTCGTACGCGCCGCTGCTCGCCAACGAGGACTACGTCCAGTGGCGGCCCGACATGATCTGGTTCAACAACCACGCGTCCTGGAACTCGGCCAGCTACGAGGTCCAGAAGCTCTTCATGCGCAACGTCGGCGACCGCGTACTGCCGTCGCGTGCCACCGGCACGCCCTCGGTGAGCGGTCCCATCTCGGGCGCGGTCGGTCTGTCGACCTGGGCGACGAGCGCCGCGTACGACGACGTGAAGGTGACCGGCGCGGACGGTACCGCGCTGCTCGGTGACGACTTCTCCGGCGACGCGTCGAAGTGGACCCATACGGGCGGCGGCAGTTGGAGCATCCAGGACGGGCAGTACGTGCAGACCGACGGAGCCGCCGAGAACACCATGGTGTCGGCGGGCGACCCGGCCTGGCACGACTACGACCTGCATGTGAAGGCCACCAAGAAGTCCGGCAAGGAGGGCTTCCTCGTCGCCTTCGGGGTCAAGGACACGGGCAACTACTACTGGTGGAACCTGGGCGGCTGGAACAACACCCAGTCCGCCGTCGAGCAGGCCTCGGACGGTGGGAAGTCGACGCTGATGTCCAAGGCGGGCTCTGTCGAGACGGGTCGCGCGTACGACATCGACATCAAGGTGCGAGGTCGGCAGGTGACCCTCTACCTCGACGGCCAGGAGTGGGGCAGCTTCACCGACGACAAGCCGGCCGAGCCGTTCCGGCAGGTCGTCACGCGGGACGCGAAGAGTGGTGACCTGATCGTCAAGGTGGTCAACGCGCAGGGCGTGGATGCCCGTACCGCGGTCGACCTCGGTGGCGTGAAGGCCGGTTCGAAGGTCGCTCGGGTGACCACACTCGAGGCCGCGCCGGAGGCCGTGAACACCGAGACGGAGACGCCGGTCGCGCCGGTCACGTCGACGTTCTCGGGGGTGGCCGACAAGTTCACCTACACCTTCCCGGCGAACTCGGTGACGTTCCTGAGGATCAAGAAGGGGTGACCCTTCGGGGCGGCTCAGGCACAGGGCGTGCCTTGGCCTGAGCCGCTCACACCGTTAGCGTCGGGCCCATGATCGTATGGCTCAACGGCACCCACGGGGCAGGCAAGACGACGACCAGTGCACTCGTGCAGCGGCTGATCCCGGACTCACGGGTGTTCGACGCCGAGAAGGTCGGCGAGACGCTCATGGACATCACGCCCGGGCTGCCGGGGACGGACAACTTCCAGCACTGGCCGCCGTGGCGGCCGCTGGTCGTCGAGACCGCCCGCCGCGTACTCGACTACACCGGCGGCACCCTGGTGATGCCCATGACCGTCCTGGTCGAGCAGTACTGGCGCGAGATCAGCACGGGCCTCGCCCAACACGCCATCCCGGTAAGGCACTTCGTCCTCCACGCCGACCAGGACACCCTCCGCGGGCGCATCGCGGGCGACACCGTTCTCGGCCCCGACTCCCCGTTCCGTCTCAAATACCTCGAGCCCTACGCCGAGGCCGCCCGCACGTGGCTGCACGCCGAGGCCGAGGTCGTCGACACCACGCACCTCACGCCCGCCCAGGCCGCAGCGCGGATCGCGGAGGCCGTCAAGGGCTGAGGTCCGGCCCCGTCACCCGCCCTGCACGGAGAGAGATTGCATAAACGTGCATGGAAACGTATAGTCATGCCATCCAAGAGGAGGGTTCCATGGCGGTACGTGCGGCAGTGGCCGGAGCGAGTGGGTACGCGGGCGGGGAACTGCTGCGTCTGCTCCTGGTGCACCCCGAGATCGAGATCGGCGCTCTGACCGGCAACTCCAACGCGGGGCAGCGGCTGGGCGCGCTGCAACCGCACCTGTTGCCGCTGGCCGACCGCGTGCTCCAGGAGACCACACCCGAGGTCCTGGCGGGGCATGACGTCGTCTTTCTCGCACTGCCCCACGGGCAGTCCGCCGCCGTCGCCGAGCAGCTCGGGACGGACGTGCTGGTCGTCGACATGGGTGCCGACTTCCGGCTGAAGGACGCGGCCGACTGGGAGAAGTTCTACGGCTCGGCGCATGCCGGGACCTGGCCGTACGGCCTGCCCGAACTGCCGGGTGGCCGCGCCGCGCTGGAGGGGTCCAAGCGCATCGCGGTACCCGGCTGCTATCCGACGGCCACCTCGCTGGCCCTCTTCCCGGCGTATGCGGCCGGGCTCGCGGAGAACGAGGCCGTGATCGTCGCCGCCTCCGGGACCTCCGGCGCGGGCAAGTCGCCCAAGGCGCATCTGCTCGGCAGTGAGGTCATGGGCTCCATGTCCCCGTACGGCGTCGGCGGCGGGCATCGGCACACCCCCGAGATCATCCAGAACCTCGGCGCGGCCGCCGGTGAGCCCGTCACCGTCTCCTTCACACCGACCCTCGCCCCGATGCCCCGCGGCATCCTCGCCACATGCAGCGCGAAGGCGAAGCCCGGGGTCACCGCCGAGTCCGTACGGGCCGCCTACGAGAAGGCGTACGCCGACGAACCGTTCGTGCACCTGCTGCCCGAGGGGCAGTGGCCGGCCACCGCGTCCGTCTACGGTTCCAACGCCGTTCAGGTGCAGGTCGCGTACGACGAGGCCGCGCACCGCATCATCGCGATCAGCGCCATCGACAACCTGACCAAGGGCACCGCGGGCGGCGCGGTGCAGAGCATGAACATCGCCCTCGGGCTGCCCGAGGGCACGGGTCTTTCCACGATCGGAGTCGCACCGTGAGTGTCACCGCCGCCCAGGGCTTCACCGCCTCCGGCATCGCAGCAGGCATCAAGGAGAACGGGAACCCGGACCTGGCCCTCGTGGTCAACAACGGGCCCCGCCTGGCCGCCGCGGGCGTCTTCACCTCCAACCGCGTGAAGGCCGCGCCCGTACTGTGGTCCGAGCAGGTGCTGAAGGGCGGCCTGGTCTCCGCCGTCGTCCTCAACTCCGGTGGTGCCAACGCCTGTACGGGACCCAAGGGCTTCCAGGACACGCACGCCACCGCCGAGAAGGTCGCCGAGGTCCTCGGGCAGAACGCCGGGGAGGTCGCCGTCGCCTCCACCGGACTCATCGGTCTCCTGCTGCCGATGGACAAGCTCCTCCCGGGAGTCGAGCAGGCCGCCGCCCAACTCTCCGAGCACGGCGGCGAGAAGGCCGCCATCGCCATCAAGACCACCGACAGCGTGCACAAGACGGCCGTCGTGACGCAGGACGGCTGGACCGTCGGCGGCATGGCCAAGGGCGCCGGCATGCTCGCCCCCGGCCTCGCCACCATGCTCGTCGTCCTCACCACGGACGCCGACGTCGAGAGCGACGCACTGGACAAGGCCCTGCGGGCGGCCACGAAGGTCACCTTCGACCGGGTCGACTCCGACGGCTGCATGTCGACGAACGACACCGTACTGCTGCTGGCCTCCGGCGCCTCCCAGGTCACCCCGGAGTACGCCGAGTTCGCCGAGGCCGTACGGCAGGTCTGCGACGACCTCGGTCAGCAGCTGATCCGGGACGCCGAGGGCGCCAGCAAGGACATCAAGGTCGAGGTCGTCAACGCGGCGAGCGAGGACGACGCCGTCGAGGTGGGGCGTTCCATCGCCCGCAACAACCTCCTCAAGTGCGCCATCCACGGCGAGGACCCCAACTGGGGACGGGTGCTGTCCGCGATCGGCACGACGTCCGCGGCCTTCGAGCCGGACCGGCTGAACGTCGCCATCAACGGCGTCTGGGTCTGCAAGAACGGCGGCGTCGGCGAGGACCGCGACAAGGTCGACATGCGCTACCGCGAGGTCCACATCGTCGCCGACCTCGCCGCGGGCGCCCAGACCGCCACGATCTGGACCAACGACCTCACCGCCGACTACGTCCACGAGAACAGCGCGTACTCGTCATGAGCACCACTCGCAAGCACACCGCGCTGCCCAAGGCGCAGATCCTCATCGAGGCGCTGCCCTGGCTGACCCGGCACAACGGCAAGACGGTCGTCATCAAGTTCGGCGGCAACGCCATGGTGAACGAGGAGCTGAAGGCCGCCTTCGCACAGGACGTCGTCTTCCTGCGGCAGGCCGGCCTCAAGCCCGTCGTCGTGCACGGCGGCGGCCCGCAGATCAACGCACAGCTCGACCTGCACGGCCTGGAGAGCGAGTTCAAGGCGGGGCTGAGGGTCACCACCCCGGAGGCCATGGACGTCGTACGCATGGTCCTGGCCGGACAGGTCCAGCGCGAGCTCGTCGGGCTGCTCAACCAGCACGGTCCGCTCGCCGTCGGCATGACCGGCGAGGACGCGCACACCATCACCGCCACCCAGCACCGGCCGGAGATCGACGGCGAGTTGGTCGACATCGGGCGGGTCGGCGAGATCACCGAAATCAACACAGGCGCGATCGAGGCGCTGCTCTCCGACGGCCGTATCCCGGTCGTCTCCTCGATCGCCCGTTCCCAGGACGACGGACATGTCTACAACGTCAATGCTGATACGGCGGCTGCGGCACTCGCTGCGGCGCTTGGTGCCGAAACCCTGATGGTCCTGACCGACGTCGAGGGCCTCTACGAGGACTGGCCCAACTCCGACGAGGTCATCAGCCGGCTCACCGCGAGAGAGCTGGAGAAGCTGCTGCCCGACCTGGCCAGCGGCATGGTGCCGAAGATGGAGGGCTGCCTGCACGCCGTGCGCAACGGCGTGAACACCGCCCGCGTCATCGACGGCCGGGTCCAGCACTCGATCCTGCTGGAGATCTTCACCGACGAGGGCATCGGCACGATGGTCGTGCCCGACGCCCCGAACGACGTAGCGAACGACGCAGTGGGGGAGTCATGACCAACCAGGAACTGACCGCGCGCTGGCAGGGCGCGCTCATGGACAACTACGGCACCCCGCGGCTGCCCCTCGTCCGCGGCGCCGGTGCCAGGCTCTGGGACGCCGACGGCAAGGAGTACGTGGACTTCGTCGGCGGGATCGCCGTCAACGCGCTCGGCCACGCCCACCCGGCGATCGTCGAGGCCGTGAGCAGGCAGATCGCCTCGCTCGGCCATGTCTCCAACCTCTTCGTCGCCGAGCCGCCCGTCACGCTCGCCGAACGGCTGCTCCAGCTCTTCGGGCGCGACGGACGCGTGTACTTCTGCAACTCGGGTGCCGAGGCCAACGAGGGCGCCCTCAAGATCGGCCGGCTGACCGGGCGTCCGCACATGGTCGCCACCGACGGCGGCTTCCACGGCCGGACCATGGGCGCACTGGCGCTCACCGGCCAGCCGGGCAAGCGGGAGCCGTTCCTGCCGCTGCCGGGCGACGTCACGCACGTCCCGTTCGGCGACCCGCAGGCGCTGGCCGCCGCGGTCACCGAGGACACCGCACTGGTGATCATCGAGCCGGTCCAGGGCGAGAACGGCGTGGTCGTGCCGCCGCCGGGCTACCTCAAGGCGGCCCGCGCCATCACCGCGGCCACCGGCACCCTCCTCGTCCTGGACGAGGTGCAGACGGGGATCGGCCGGACCGGGCACTGGTTCGAGTACCAGGCCCACGAGGGTGTCCTGCCGGACATCGTCACGCTGGCGAAGGGCCTCGGCGGTGGACTGCCGCTCGGCGCGACCGTCGCCTTCGGCCGCGCCGCCCAGCTGCTGAAGCCCGGCCACCACGGCACGACGTTCGGCGGCAACCCGGTCGCCTGCGCCGCCGGACTCGCCGTCCTCGACACGATCGAGGCCGAGGGACTCCTGGAGAACGTGAAGCGGGCGAGCGGGAAGCTGCGGGACGGAATCGAGGGCGCCGACGGCAGTGACCGTCACCCGCTGGTCGATCATGTCCGGGGCTCGGGCCTCCTCCTGGGTATCGTGCTCACCGAGCCGCTCGCGCCCCAGGTGCAGCAGGCGGCTCAGGACGCCGGATTCCTGGTGAACGCGCCCGCCCCCGATGTCGTACGGCTGATGCCGCCGCTGAACCTCGGGGATGACGAGGTGGACGCGTTCCTCCGGGCCCTCCCCGGTGTTCTCGACGCGGCGGTCAACGGCGCAGCAGCCAACGGGGACGGACGAGCCGGAGAATGAGACGACGATGAGTCATGCGCAGGATCACGAGCACGCCGGGCCTGCCGTGCCGCAGACCCGTACCGCCCGCCACCGCCGGATCGTGGACATCCTCAACCGGCAACCGGTGCGCTCGCAGAGTCAGTTGGCGAAGCTTCTCGCCGATGACGGGCTGAACGTCACGCAGGCGACGCTCTCCCGGGACCTCGACGAGCTGAACGCGGTGAAGATCCGCAACAACGACGGCGATCTGATCTACGCGGTGCCGAGCGAGGGGGGTTTCCGTACTCCCCGCGCGCCGCTGGGGGAGTCGGCGAAGGAGGAGCGGATGCGGCGGCTTTCCGCGGAGCTGCTGATCTCCGCGGAGGCTTCGGCGAACCTCGTGGTGCTGCGGACCCCGCCGGGGGCCGCGCAGTTCCTCGCCTCGGCGATCGACCAGGCCGAGTTGCACGACATCCTCGGGACGATCGCCGGGGACGACACGCTGCTGCTGATCAGCCGCAACCCCACGGGGGGGCAGGCGCTGGCCGACCACTTGCTGCGATTGGCTCAGAACCACCACTGAGGCTGGTGTTTCGGGTGCGGGTGCGGGTGCGTTGTGGTTGGGCGAAAGGCAGGGGCGCAGCCCCGCCTTTCAGGGGCGCGGGGAACTGCGCGAGCAACCACGACGCACCCGCACCCGAAGAACGAACCGGCTCAGCCCAGCCGGCCGGCCAGGCCACCCGTGCACCGGACCTCGTCACCCGCCGTGATCAGCAGTGCCTCCACGTCCGGCAGGGACTCCAGCCAGTCGAGCGCCTGCCGGGAGCCCATCGCGAAGGCCGCCGTGGCCCAGGCGTCCGCCCAGGTGATCCGGGGCCCGACCACGGTCACGGCCACCAGGTCGGTCACCGCGGACGTACCGGTGCGCGGATCGACGATGTGCGTGCCGCGCTCGGCGGAGCCGGAGGTGGCCACGGCCAGCTCGTCCACACCGGCCGCGGAGACCACGGCGGCCAGGCCGCCGGGCCGCAGCGGGTCCGACACACCGACCCGCCAGGGCCGGGCAGGGCCGGGCACGCCGTACATCTGCACGTCGCCGCCGCCGTTGACGCTCACGCCGGTCGCCCCGGCGGCGGCGAGACGCCGCGCGGCGCGCTCGACGGACCAGCCCTTCACCATGCCGGTCGGGTCGATGACGCCCCCGTACGTCGTGCTGAACCAGCCGTCGCTCAACCGCTCGGCCTCGGCGCACAGGCCGAGCACCTCGGCGACCTCCGGGTCGCACTCGTCGACGGTCAGTTCGCCGCGCCCGAGTCGCGAGATCTGGCTGTTCTCGCGATAGGTGCTGAACACCTCGTCCACCACGTGGAGTTGGGCGACCGCAGCCTCCAACGCGGCCTGCACGACCTGAGGTTCGCCGCCGCGCACGTCGAAGGAGAACACGGTGCCCATCACCTCCTCCGCGTGACGCAACACGGCGGGCGCCTCGGCGAGTTCAGCCGGGTCGGCGGGTTCAGCCACCGGCCTGGTCCAGGGCCGACTGCAGGGACTCCTTGTAGCCGCCGCTGGTGTAGGTGGCACCCGAGACCGCGTCGATGTCGGCACTGCCCGCCGCGACCGCGGCCTGGTTGAGCTTGGGCACCGAGTCACCGCTGATCTGGTCGCTGCGGCCGCCCTTGGGCTGCTGCACCGCCTCGGCCTTGGTGATCTTGCCGCCGCTGACGGTGATCCGGACCTGCACGGGGCCGTAGTCGGTCGTGACGGCCTTGCCGGTGAGGGTCTGGGCCTGGGCGGCACCCGACCCGCCGGCCTCGGCCGAACCACCGCCACCACCCGCGCCGCTCGCGTTGCCCGCGCCGCCGGAACCCGCCGCCGCGCCCGAGCCGACCTTGTCCAGCGCCGACTGCAGGGACTTCTTGTACCCGCCGCTGGTGTAGGTGGCGCCGGAGACCGCGTCGATGTCGGCGCTGCCCGTCTGGATCGCCGCCTGGTTGAGCTTGGGCACCGAGTTGGTGCTGACCTCGGTGCTGCGCCCGCCGCTGGGCGACTGCACGGCGGCAGCCGAGGTGATCTTCCCGCCCGCCATGGTGATCCGGACCTGGACGTTGCCGTAGTCCGTCTTGACGACGTCACCGGTGAGGGTCTGGGCCTCCGCGTTGCCGGCGGCCTGCGCGCCGCCGGACCCTTGCGGCGCGACCGACTGCTGTCCCTGTGGTGGGGTGCCCTGGGCCGACGCGGACGCCGGGTCCGACGACGGCTTCAGCGTCAGCAGCAGCACGACTCCGGACACGGTGGCGGCACCGGCCAGTACGACACGTCGCAGGGGATGGCTCTTCTTCATCGGTGCGAACTCCCGTTCCTCACAGCTCTCAGAACAGCTCTCAGAGCTCGAACGACTCGTGATGGATGCGGCGGGCGGGCACGCCGGCGCCGCGCAGTGCGTTGTACGCGTCCTGTGCGAAGCCGGGCGGCCCGCACAGGAACACGTCGTGGTCGTCGATGTCCGGCATCTTCCGGCGCAGCGTCTCCGGGTTGATGTCCGGACGCTCCCCGTCGGGGCTGTTCACCGCGTACATCAGCCGGGCACCGCGCTCGTCGGCGATCGCCGACAACTCGTCCCACAGGGCCAGGTCCTGTGTGCTGTTGGCCCGGTACAGCAGCGTGAGGTCGCCGCGCGCGGCGGGCAGCGTCTCGAACAGCGCCCGCATCGGCGTGATCCCCACCCCGCCGGCCATCAGCAGCACCTTGCCCTGGCTGCGCCGGGAGGCGGTCAGCGCCCCGTACGGGCCCTCCGCCCACACCCGCGTGCCCCGCTTCAGCCCGCTCAGCGCGCTGCTGTGGTCACCGAGTGCCTTGACGGTGATCCGCAGCAGACCGGGCCGGGGCGCCGCCGACAGCGAGAAGGGGTGCGAGCTGAGCCGCAGGCCCGGTGCCAGGAACCGCCACCGGAAGAACTGCCCCGGCTCGGCACCGATGCGGTGCAGCCGCTTACCGCTGATCAGCACGGAGACGATGCCGGGCGCCTCCTCGACGACCTCCTCCACCCGCATCTGGTGCCGCAGGTTCAGCCGGATCGGCGTGATCACCCGGTACCAGAGCACCAGCGCGGTCACGGTTCCGTACAGCGCGTACCAGGCCGTGGTCGCGGCGGGCTGGACGGCGAAGTCATTGCCGGTGGACAGCTGGTGCCAGAACGACAGGTACACGGCCGCGTACGTGAGCAGATGGATGTGGTACCAGGTGTCGTACGGGATCCGCTTGCGCAGCCCGCCCACGGAGATCAGGCCGATGAACAGCAGCAGACCCGTGCCGATCGCCGCCTTGCCCATGTCGGGCAGCGTGGTGACCGAGTCGATGGTCTGGTCGACGACACCGGTGCCGGCCTGCAACGACATGCCGTACATCGTCAGGCCGATGTGGGCCAGCGTCAGACAGAGCGTGTAGCGGCCGCTCATGGCGTGCCAGCGCGCGACCCGGTCCGAACCGACCCGGCGTTCCAGCGCGGGCACCCGGGCCATCTGCAGGACCACGAGCGCCATCAGGTATCCGGCGAGCAGACCGGTGATCCGGCCCGCGTTCAGGATCCGGCCCTTGTCGTCCGCGATGGACGGGGTGTTGCTCCACCACAGCCAGATCACTCCCGCGGCGCCCGCCCACACGGCGATCAGCAACGGGATGGCGGGGGAGCGGCGAGGGCGGATACGGCGCAACGTCTGGCGCCGCGCGGCGCGACCGCCGGCGATCGTGCTCACGGTTCCTCCGTGGGGATGCTGGGTAGGGGAGTGGCCCCTTGGCCCAGAGGTACGTCCCGGGGCGGCCGTGTGTTCAACGGTCCGCCGAGCAAGCCGTGAACTGCTGCGACCCGCGGTAACCCGCGGCGGTGCCGAAGTCGGTGGCGCGGGGTCAGTAGCGGACGACCGAGGTCGGCCCGCTGTCCGTCCCGATCGCGATGTGCGGCCTTCGCCCGGGATCGGCCCAGTCCAGCACGCGCCGCATCGCGTCCTTGGACACGGACACACAACCGGCCGTCGCCCCACGCCCGTTGACGTGCAGGAAGATCCCCGCGCCCCGCCCTCGCACCGGTCGCTCGTAGTTGAAGCCGATGACCAGCGCGTGCGCGTACTGCGTCCCGTACGAGATCAGGTGCTCGGACTCGGCGGCGCGGCAGTCGGCCGGGCGCGGCTCGGTCCAGCGGTTGTAGGAGCGGGAGCCGTTGTCCTGGCACCACCAGGAGTTCTGCCTCACCCGGCGGTACGTGGCCGTCGTCCCCTCGGGGGCGGGCTCGATGCCGAAGGCGTACGGCAGGCCGTAGAGGCCGGTGGGTGTGGTGTTCGTGCCCTGCTTGCGGGAGCCGCCCTCGACGAGCCCCTTCGCGCCGAAGCGGGCGGGCGCGGAACCGGCCCGCACCCAGTGCCCGGCACGGCGGTTCCACCAGGTGACCGTGCCGGTCGTCGAGGAGGTCCGGGAGGCCCGGGCGGTGATGAGCTGGCTGCCGCCGCCCGTGTCCGCCATCCGCTCGGGCAACGGGAGCCGGTCGGCCGGGCCGCTGGGAGCCAGCACGAGGAGGGACGCGGACGCGAGGACGGCGGCTCCGAGACGCATGCCTCAGACGGTACGGGGAGGCAGGGGCAGCGGCAGCCCGGGCAGGCCGTCCAGGCTGGTTCCCACGTGGTCCTTCTTCTCGAAGTACGCGCTCAGGGAGGCGTCGTCCTCGCGCGCGAAGCGCTTGGCGTGCAGGTCGCGGTCCTCGTCGTACGACATGGTGGGCACCGCGTACCCGCAGGTGTCGCGAATGAGTTCGGCCGTCACCACGATGACCGCGCGCAGCCCGTGCGGGGTCGGGTCGATGCCCGGGAAGTGGGTGAGGAGTTCCGCGAAGCGCGGGTCGTCGCGGAAGACCGGCTCGCCGTGACCGTGCACCCGGACGATGTTCGGCGGGCCCTGGAAGGCACACCACATGAGCGTGATCCGGCCGTTCTCCCGCAGATGCGCGATCGTCTCGGCGTTGCTGCCGGCGAAGTCCAGGTATGCCACGGTGTGCTCGTCGAGCACCGCGAACGACCCGGTGAGGCCCTTGGGGGAGAGGTTGACCGTGCCGTCGCCGGACAGGGGCGCGGTCGCGGTGAAGAAGATGGGCTGCGCCTCGATGAACGTACGCAGCCGGCCGTCTATGCGCTCGTGTGTCTTTCCCATGTCCAGCGATTATCCGGGAAAGTCGTTTGCCTGTCTAAGGAATTACGAAGATCGTGGCCGCGACCGCGGCCGCCCCGGCCGGCGCTTGTGCGGGGCGGCCACGGCGCCTGTCACCCGTTGAGGGCGCAGGCGGCGAGGGCGTCGAGGCCTACGGGCTTCTCGGCGGTGCGGCCGATGGCGGTGGCCATGCGGTTGATGGTGGCGATCCGCTTGTCCTCCAGCGGGCCGAGGATGGCGTTGTCGACGAAGTTGGCGCCGCCCTGTCCGACGGTGTCGATGAGCCGCTGGTTCGCCTCGGCGAGCTGGGTGTCGAGGAGGGCGAGGTTGCGGTCGATCTCGGCCTGCGCGGAGGCGGGGACCGCGGGCAGTTGGGACGCGACGTCCGGGCAGCTGATGGTGCCGGCCGCGCCCGCGTCGCCGGTGTCCCCGGCCTCGCCGGCGTTCCCCGCTTCTTCCGCAGGTTCGGTGGCCGGCGCGCTCGGAGCCGCCTCGGCCTCTTCGCCGGCGCCCGCCTCCTCGCCGGCCCCGGCCGCGCCGCCCGCGTCGAGGCTGCAGGTGGCCAGCGAGTCGAGGCCCACGGGCTTCTCGGCGGTGCGGCCGATGGCGGTGGCCATGCGGTTGACGGTGGCGATGCGCTTGTCCTCCAGCGGGCCGAGGATCGCGTTCTGGACGAAGTTGGCGCCGCCCTGGCCGACCGTGTCGACGAGGCGCTTGTTGGCCTCCGCGATCTGCGTGTCGAGGAGGGCGAGGTTGCGGTCGATCTCGGCCTGCGCGGAGGCGGGGACCGCGGGCAGCTGGGACGCGACGTCCGGGCAGCTGATGGTGCCCGGCGACGCCTTCGTCGAGGCGGACTCGTTGTTGCTCTTGGACGTCTCCCCGGCGAGGGCGGAGCCGGCGATCACCGCTCCTGACAACGCCACCGCGGCGGCGCCGCCGATGATCGCCACGCGGCGCTTGTTGTACTTCGGAAGGGCCCTGGACATGCGGGTGCCTCACTCAGGTCGGGGGTGGCTGCTGTGTCTTCAGTGACTTCGGTGTCTTTGGAGACTGCGGTTTACAAACGCGGCGCCTGCGTTCGGGGAGAGATACGAGAAAGCGGTTTCAGGTGTTCAAACCTCTTCGGGCTTCTTCCAGATTGACGAACCATGCAGAGTCCTGCATACTCATGCATGTCAGCGAATGCACTGTGAGGAGAAACCCCGTGACCGAGCGCGTCGTACTCGCCTACTCAGGCGGTCTGGACACCTCCGTCGCCATCGGCTGGATCGCCGAGGAGACGGGCGCCGAGGTCATCGCCGTTGCGGTCGACGTCGGCCAGGGCGGCGAGGACCTGGACGTCATCCGCAAGCGCGCGCTCGCCTGCGGTGCCGTCGAGGCCGAGGTCGCGGACGCCAAGGACGAGTTCGCCGAGGAGTACTGCCTCCCGGCGATCAAGGCCAACGCCCTCTACATGGACCGCTACCCGCTGGTCTCCGCCCTCTCCCGGCCGACCATCGTCAAGCACCTCGTGGCCGCCGCCCACAAGCACGGCGCCGGCATCGTCGCCCACGGCTGCACCGGCAAGGGCAACGACCAGGTGCGGTTCGAGGCCGGCATCCAGGCCCTCGGTCCCGACCTCAAGTGCATCGCCCCGGTCCGCGACTACGCGATGACCCGCGACAAGGCGATCGCCTTCTGCGAGGAGAAGGGCCTGCCGATCGCCACCACCAAGAAGTCGCCGTACTCCATCGACCAGAACGTCTTCGGGCGTGCCGTCGAGACGGGCTTCCTGGAGGACATCTGGAACGCGCCGATCGAGGACGTCTACGAGTACACGAAGAACCCGGCGCTCCCGCGTGAGCCCGACGAGGTCGTCATCACCTTCAAGGCGGGCGTCCCGGTCGCCATCGACGGCAAGCCCGTCTCCGTCCTCCAGGCGATCCAGCAGCTCAACCAGCGCGCCGGCGCCCAGGGCATCGGCCGGATCGACATGGTCGAGGACCGCCTGGTCGGCATCAAGTCCCGTGAGGTGTACGAGGCTCCGGGCGCGATCGCGCTGATCACGGCCCACCAGGAGCTGGAGAACGTCACCGTCGAGCGCGAACTGGCCCGCTACAAGCGGCAGGTCGAGCAGCGCTGGGGCGAGCTGGTCTACGACGGCCTGTGGTTCTCCCCGCTCAAGCGCGCCCTGGACGGTTTCATCAACGAGGCCAACCAGCACGTCTCCGGCGACATCCGGATGACCCTGCACGGCGGCCGCGCCGTCGTCACCGGCCGGAAGTCCGAGGAGTCCCTCTACGACTTCAACCTCGCCACCTACGACTCGGGCGACACCTTCGACCAGTCCAAGGCGCAGGGCTTCATCGACATCTTCGCCCTGTCGTCGAAGATCGCGGCGAAGCGGGACCTGGCGTAAGCCTCGTACGACCTCGCACGTACTAGCCTGACAGCCGCCTCCTCACTTGCAAGAGTGGGGAGGCGGTCGTACATCCACAGCTTTGAGGAGCAGCGCAAGTGAGCAGCAACAGCGGTGACGTACGGCTCTGGGGCGGCCGTTTCGCCGACGGTCCCGCCGAGGCCCTGGCCAAGCTGTCCGCGTCCGTCCACTTCGACTGGCGGCTCGCGCCGTACGACATCGCCGGTTCGCGGGCCCACGCGCGCGTGCTGCACAAGGCGAACCTCCTCACGGACGACGAGCTGGAGCGCATGCTCGCGGGGCTCGACCGGCTCGAAGCCGACGTGGCGGACGGCACGCTCGTCGGGACCATCGCCGACGAGGACGTGCACACCGCCCTGGAGCGGGGCCTGTTGGAGCGGATCGGCCCGGACCTCGGCGGCAAACTGCGCGCCGGCCGCTCGCGCAACGACCAGGTCGCCACGCTCTTCCGGATGTACCTGCGCGACCACGCCCGGATCATCGGCGGCCTGATCGCCGACCTCCAGGACGCGCTGGTCGGCCTGGCCGAGGCCCACCCGAACGTGGCCATGCCCGGCCGTACGCACCTTCAGCATGCCCAGCCCGTCCTGTTCGCCCACCATGTGCTGGCCCACGCGCAGTCCCTCTCCCGGGACGCCGAGCGGCTGCGCCAGTGGGACGAGCGGACGGCCGTGTCCCCGTACGGCTCGGGTGCGCTCGCCGGTTCCTCGCTCGGCCTCGACCCGGAGTCGGTCGCCAGGGACCTCGGCTTCGAGCACGGCTCCGTCGGTAACTCCATCGACGGCACGGCCTCCCGTGACTTCGCCGCCGAGTTCGCCTTCATCACGGCGATGATCGGTGTGAACCTCTCCCGGATCGCCGAGGAGATCATCATCTGGAACACGAAGGAGTTCTCCTTCGTCACCCTCCATGACGCGTTCTCCACCGGCTCGTCGATCATGCCGCAGAAGAAGAACCCGGACATCGCGGAGCTGGCGCGCGGTAAGTCGGGCCGGCTCATCGGCAACCTCACCGGTCTGATGGCCACGCTCAAGGCGCTGCCCCTCGCGTACAACCGCGACCTCCAGGAGGACAAGGAGCCGGTCTTCGACTCCTGCGACCAACTGGAGGTCCTGCTCCCGGCCTTCACCGGCATGATGGCCACGCTGACCGTCAACCGCGAGCGCATGGAGGAACTGGCCCCGGCCGGCTTCTCGCTCGCCACCGATATCGCCGAGTGGCTGGTCAAGCAGAACGTGCCGTTCCGCGTCGCCCACGAGGTCGCCGGCGAGTGCGTGAAGGTCGCCGAGACCGACGGCATCGAACTCGACGGCCTCACCGACGAACAGTTCGCGAAGATCTCCGCCCACCTGACGCCCGAGGTCAGGACCGTTCTCAACGTCCCGGGCGCACTCGCCTCCCGCAACGCCCGCGGCGGCACAGCCCCCAGCGCGGTCGCCATCCAACTGGCAGAGGTGAAGTCGGACGTGGCGGCTCAGCATGAGTGGGCAACGGCTAAAAGCAAGCAGTAGACGAGCGCCCCCTAAGGGGCGCGGGGAACTGCGCGACAAGCCACAACGAACCCGCACCCGCCAAAACACCGCACGACCCGAGCTCTGAGGCGCCCTGTCCTCACCGAAGGTCATCGCGGGTACGTTGGTCAGAGGCCGCACCGGAGCCGACCGAACGGAGCCCGCGATGCCCTTCGCCCGTCTCGCCTCAGCGACGACACCGACCTGCCACATCGGACTGGGCCTAGCCGCAGTCGGCCGCCCCGGCTACATCAACCTGGGCCGGGACCAAGACCTAGGAGAGAACCGCAGCGTCGAGACGCTGCGCACCCGCACACACGAACTCCTCGACGCCGCCTACGCCCAGGGCGTCCGCTACTTCGACGCGGCCCGCTCGTACGGCCGCTCGGAGGAGTTCCTCGCCGACTGGCTGAACAACCGCCCGGACATCGACGACATCGTCGTCGGCAGCAAGTGGGGCTACACCTACACGGCCGGCTGGCGCACCGACGCCGAGGCGCACGAGGTCAAGGACCACGGCGTCGGGACGTACGAGAGGCAGCTCGCGGAGACCACGGAGCTGCTCGGCGACCGGCTCGACCTCTACCAGATCCACTCGGTGACCCCGGACAGCCCGGCCCTCACCGACAAGGAACTGCACGCCAAGCTGGCCGAGGCGGCCGCGCGGGGCCTGACGATCGGCTTCTCCACCAGCGGGCCCGCCCAGGCCGACGCGATCCGTACCGCGCTCGCCGTGACCGTCGACGGCGAGCCCCTCTTCCGTACCGTCCAGGCCACGTACAACGTGCTGGAGACCTCCGCCGGGCCCGCGCTCGCCGAGGCGCACGACGCCGGGCTCACCGTGATCGTCAAGGAGGGCATGGCCAACGGCCGGCTCGCCGATCCGCACGCACCCGACGTCGTACGAGCCATCGCCGAGGAGGCGGGCGCCGAGGAGACGGGCCTCGGCTCCGACGCGGTCGCCCTCGCACTCGTGCTGCGGCAGCCGTGGGCGGGAGTCGTCCTCTCCGGCGCGGCCACAGCCCTTCAGCTCGCCTCGAACCTGCACGCCGCCGTGGTCGACCTCGACGACGAGCAGCTGACCCGGCTCGCCGCACTCGTCGAGGAGCCGGGAGCGTACTGGGAGCGGCGCGGGCAGCTGCCCTGGCACTGAGCGCCTTCTGAATACCGGAACACCGGGTCAGTGAGACTCGTACGCACCCGATGAGACATTCATGTCTCATGTGGGTTATGGTTGTCTCATGGCTGTCGATCGTGAACACGTGCTGCGCAGTGCCGCGGCCCTCCTGACCCGGAAATCCACCGCGACCATGGACGAGGTCGCCAAGGCCGCCGGGATCAGCAGGGCGACGCTGCACCGCCAGTTCGCGGGCCGTGACGCTCTCGTACGGGCCCTTGAGGAGCTCGGCATCCAGGAGTGCGAGGCCGCGCTGGAGGCCGCGCGGCTCGACGAGGGCCCCGCCCCTGATGCCGCACGCCGCGTGGTGAAGGAGCTGGAGAGCGCCGCCGGGCTGCTCGCCTTCCTCTACTCCGAGAACCAGCTGTTCGAGGGCGAGGCGCGGAACGAGGGCTGGGACCGGCTCGACGCCCGGCTCGGCGCGCTGTTCCGGCGCGGCCAGCAGAGCGGCGAGTTCCGTATCGACCTCACCCCGGCCTGGCTGACGGAGGCGGTCTACGGACTCATGGCCTCGGGCGTGTGGGCCGTGGCCGAGGGCCGGGTCGCCGCCAAGGACTTCCACCACATGGTCGTCGAGCTGCTGCTCGGCGGCGCGCTACGGAGAGAGGAATCATGACCAGCACTGTGCAGTCGGCCGGCTCGGCGGAGACGGAGAAGCGGCCGGGCCGCTGGCTCGCGCTCGCCGTCCTCGTCCTCGCCGTGCTGCTGGTGGCAGTCGACGCGACCGTCCTCGGTCTCGCGACCCCCTACATCAGCGAGGACCTGAAGCCGTCCGGTACGCAGCTGCTGTGGATCGGCGACGTCTACTCGTTCGTGATCGCGGGACTGCTCGTCTCGATGGGCAGCCTCGGCGACCGGGTCGGCCGCAAGAAGCTGCTGCTCATCGGCTCGGTCGCGTTCGGTCTGATATCCGTGCTCAACGCCTATGCGAGCACACCGGAGCTGATGATCGTGGCGCGGGCGCTGCTCGGTGTCGCGGGCGCGACCCTGATGCCCGCCACCCTCGCGCTCATCCGCAACCTCTTCCACGACCCGCGCGAACGCAGCCTCGCCATCGGCATCTGGGGCGCCACCGCCTCGGCCGGTACGGCGGTCGGTCCGGTCGTCGGCGGATTCCTGCTCGAACACTTCTGGTGGGGCTCGGTCTTCCTGATCAACCTCCCCGTGATGGCGGTCCTCGTCCTCGTCGGCGTGAAGCTGCTGCCCGAGTCCCGCAACCCCGAGCCCGGCCCCTGGGACCTCACCAGTGTCGTGCTCTCCCTCGTCGGCATGGTCGGCATCGTGTACGGGATCAAGGAAGCGGCCTCGCACGGGCCGACCCTGGAAGCGGTCGCGGCGGGGCTGCTCGGTGCCGTCGCGCTCCACCGCTTCGTACGCCGTCAACTCACGCTGTCCACCCCACTGTTGGACATGCGACTGTTCCGCAACCGCGGCTTCTCCGGTGCCGTGCTCGCCGATCTGCTGACCATCCTCGGCCTGTCCGGCCTGGTCTTCTTCCTCTCGCAGTATCTGCAACTCGTACAGGGCAGAGGGCCGTTGGAGGCCGGGCTCGCCGAACTGCCCGCAGCTGTCGGCGCGGTGGCGGCGGGACTCGCCGCCGGTACGGTCGCGCGCCGGTACTCGGTACGTGCCGTGGCCGCGGGCGGGCTGGCCGCGATCGGGCTCGCCCTGGGCACGCTGACCCTGCTCAGCCAGTCCACCGGCTATCCGCTGATCGGCGGGGCCCTGCTGGTCGTCGGCGTCGGCGCGGGCTTCGCGTTCACCGTGACCGCAGACGTGATCCTCTCCAGCGTGCCCAACGAACAGGCGGGCGCCGCGTCCGCGGTCTCCGAGACGGCGTACGAACTGGGCGCGGCGCTCGGAATCGCGCTGCTCGGCTCGATCGTCACCGGCGTCTACAGCGGGTTCGCGGCCCCGGCGGGTACGCCGCCCGCGGTGGCCGACGCGGCGCACGAGTCCCTCGGCGGGGCGGTGGAGGCGTCGGCGGGGCTGCCGAATTCGGAGGCGCTGGTCGATGCGGCGCGCTCCGCGTTCGTCGACGGGATCACGCTTGCGGCGGGCATCGGTTCTGTGGTGTTGCTCGCGGCGTCGGTGGCGGCGTGGGTGCTGTTGCGGGGGCAGAAGCTGGAGGGTGGGGTGGAGATTTCGTAGGGGCGGCTCCTGAGCTTGACGCAGTTCCCCGCGCCCCGTCAGGGGCGCGGGGAACTG
>NZ_JBFAHW010000088.1:0-44309 GCF_040654355.1 Streptomyces sp. NPDC050704
CTTCCCCTCTGGGGTGTACCCCTTACCGCTCCACGGCGCGCTTTTTCGTTATTGGGGCTCCTGGAAGAGCGTCTGCGGAGCGGCCGGCCAGACGCTCCGCAGACGGCCGACGGGCTCGCCGCCCAGCTCTGCCGGGGAGTCGAGACTCCCGGTGAGGCACCGCTGGATCAAGGGGGCACAGATCCGGATCAGCGTCTCCTCGTCCAGCGACGCCAACGGCTCGACCTTGAGCAGATACCGTGCCACGGCCAGCCCGACGAGCTGCGTGCCCACCAGCGTGGCCCGCAGCTCCGGCTCGGTGGTGTCCAGCTCCCGCACCACCGGCCTGACCACGTTGTCGGCGATGAAGCCGGCCATGATGCCGGCGGCCTCGTCGTTCGTGATCGCCGAGCGGATGACCGCGAGCATCGGGTCCCTGGTGTCCGGGTTGTTCCACAGCGCCAGATAGCCGCGTATGAACCGGGCGCCCAGGTCGTCGAGGGGCCCCGGCAGCACGGTCCGCTGGATGACCTCCGCCGCGGGGTAACCGTCCTGGATCGCGGTGGCGAACAGACCGCTCTTCGTGGCGAAGTAGTGGTGGATCAGCGCGGTGTCGACCCCGGCCTCGCGGGCGATGGCCCGCATCGTCGCCGCGCCGTAGCCGTGCTGCGCGAAGACCTTGCGGGCCGCCTGGAGGATCATCTGCCGACTGCCGCTGTCCCCCGGCCGGCGCCCGGTGCGCCGCCGGGTGGCCTCGGAGCGGGAGGTGCCGATGGAGCCTTCCGCCTCGGGTGACGTTGCCATTGCATGCTCCCTGGATCGCAGTCCGACGCGTGCCGCAGGCCTGACTCGGCGCCTGGCAGGTCATGAACTGACGCTCTGCAGCATGCGGGTGCCACCCATTATTTACCGCATGATGACTTCCTGGAAGCACGAAGTGGGAGAGTCCACTCCGCGACGCGCTACTCGACCGCGGGCGGGGCCGCGGAAATGTTCTCCTTCGTCAGCATGTGGCGGAACTCCGGGGGTGCGGTGGTCTTGGTCCACAGCAGGGTGCGCAGCCTGCGCGGCAGCGTGAAGTAGTAGTAGCGGGCGCGCGGACTGGCGAAGCGGTACAGCGGCGGCACCAGGGGCGCGGCGCGCAGCCGGCCGAAAATCCGGTCGGCCGCCTCGTCGGGGTCCATCCGCCCGTCGCGTACGCGGACGCAGTCCTCGAAGGAGTCGGCCATGAGGGCCTCCAGCCCCTTGGGCGCGGGGAACCACAGCCCGCCGTCGGCGTAGTGCTCGACCTCGGTCCACGCCCCGCCCGCGCCGCCGGCCAGACAGGCGTTACGCGCCTGCTTGAGGGAGAGCGCGGCCAGGATCTGCCAGAGGAGCCACACCCGGGAGAAGGCGTTCCACAGCGGGAAGCTCGCACACGCCCCGCGGGCCGCCGCCAGGATGGTGTCGTTGAACAGCGTCAGCCGCTCCTGGAAGGCCGCGGCCTCTTTGAGCTCGACGCTGTCCCAGTCCTTCTCGCGCGCGGCCCGGATGAGCGCCGCGGCGAGGCAGTGCACCGTCTCGGCGCCGGTGGTGATGTCCCGGGAGAGGAACATGTCGTTGCGTGCCGCGGTGCGCTCGAACAGGAAGTAGCGCCGGCCCGCCGCCGGCCCCACCAGCCGCTGCCGGCGCGGCGCGTCCGACCACGGCCGGACGGCCTCGGCGCCCTCGAACTGGCGTGCCACGGAAGGGAATCGGCCGATCATCCGCTGGAACACCTCCGCGGCCGGCAGGTCCCGCGGGAAAGCGTCGGGCTCCACACTCATGGTGACACTGCAGAGCGGGTTGACGCTGTCGGGATGGTTGTCGAACGGGACGACCTGGAGCCAGCCGTCGCGGCAGATGTGGTGCAGCGTCCCGTGCGAGAAGGCCGAGGCCTTCGGATAGGCGGCCTTCGGTACGGTCTCCTCGTACGGCCTGACCCCCCGCATGTGCGTGCTGATCTCCCGTGAGCGGTGCCGCAGCTCCTGGTCGCCGGAGAGTGCGGGGCGCAGCCGGGCCAGCAGTGGTGACCCCGGACCGCTGCCGTCCACGACGTACTCCGCCCGGTAGGTCTGCCCCGCCGCGTCGATCTCCACTCCGTCGTCCGCCACCCGCACGTCGACGGGCAGGCCGCGGACCGGCACGGCGGCGGCGCCATGGCGCAGGGCGATCGACCGGGCGTGCAGGTCCGCGCTGGGGCGGTAGACGTGCCACTCCGTGTGTTCGCCGGGCACGTTGAACTGGACCGTCTCCTCCGGTCGCTGCGCCACGTCCGGGTGATGGTAGAGAAAGCCGAGACTGCGCTTGACGCCGCTGGTGCGGCGCACTTCGGCCGGCAGCCCCGAGGTGAGCCCGAAGGCCGCGATCTCCGGCACGTCGTAGCGGCGGGCGAGCAGCGTGAAGACCTCCGCCGTGTACGGCACCGTCGTCTCGCCCGCCGCCTCCTCGCCGGGCTCCCCCGAGCCCGCCAGCAGGACGGACAGGCCCTGGCGGGCGAGCACGGCGGCGAGCAGACCGCAGGACAGGTGGTCGCCGAGCACCGCGACGTCGTAGCGGTGGCCCGGGTCGGCGGCGTTTCGCGCCGCAGGTGTCGGCTCTCCCATGACGGCCTCCTCAGTACTTCTTGGTCCGCAGTTTGGCGCCGACCACCGGCCAGGACGCCACGGCGTTCTTCAGCTCCTCGGTGAACGCGAACTCGTCCCGCGAGAACCGCTTCTTCATGAACAGGCCCCAGCCCTCCAGCACCAGGTCGCCGATCTCCCGCGACGGTGCGTTGCGCGCCCAGAGCAGCGCCTGCACCGCCTTGACGTTGGTCGCGTGGAACCACCGGTTGTCCGGGTCGGAGAGGCCGAACATGGGCGGTACGTAGTCCGCCGCGGCCAGCAGCCGCATGATGCCCGCCGCCGCCTCCTTGGGGTCGCTCCGGCCGACCTGCACCGCCTGGGTCAGCTCGCTCACCTCCTTCAGCAGCCTGCGCAGCGGCGGGTAGTCCGGGATGGACCCGGACGGCGCGAGGCCCGCGAGGCGCGTCAGGTCGGCGTTGTCACGGCTGTCCAGGTAGCGCGCGTAGGTCCGGTTGATCTCCATGGTGGCCATGACCTGGCCCAGCGACCAGACCCGGAACCAGGCGTCCCAGAGGTCGAAGTCCCGGAACGAGGTGTACGAGTTGGCCACCAGGTCGTCGTTGAAGTCCAGCAGGCCCTGCTCCAGTTCCTGCACGTAGCGGAACCGCTCGACGTCGAAGTCGTCGTCGCGGATCGCGTCGAGCAGCCGCCAGGCCAGCGCGTTGACGATCTCCATCGTGTTGGACAGCCCTCGGGAGAAGAGGGCGTCGATGAAGCCCGCCGCGTGCGAGGTCAGGCACCAGCGGTAGCCGACGGTCTGCTTCGACGAGTACTGCAGACGTCCCGTGCGCACCCACTCGCGTACCGGGCGGGCGTTCTTGAACTGCCGCGCGGCGTCCGGGTAGCTCTTCAGCCAGCGGTCGAACTCCTCGGCCGGCGAGCAGTCGGGCTCGGGGTGCATGCGCGGGTCCAGGCTGAGGCCGACGCTGCACAGCGGGTTGATGGCCCGCGAGTGGTTGTCGAAGGGGATCACCCAGGTCCAGCCGCCGTCGAAGAGGTGGTGCAGCGTGCCCTGGCTCCACCGGCTGGGGTTGCCGTGGATGCCCTTGGGGACGGTGTTCTCGTACGGCTCGACGCCGACCATGTGCGTGAACAGCGACCGCGAGTGGTGCCGCAGCCGGGTCGGTTCCTCGCGCAGGTCGAACCGGCGCGCGAGCGGCGAGCGGAATCCGCTGGCGTCCACCACGAACTTCGCCCGCACCGGATCCCCGCGCTCGACGAGCACCGTGACGCCGTCGTCGTCGATCTTCACGTCGTCGACGGCGGTCTTCTGCCGTACGTCGACGCCGTAGTCCACCGCGACCGCCAGCATCCAGGCATCGATGTCCTGGCGGAAGAAGTGGTTCTCGGTGTGAGTGATCTTCGGGATCGGGAACTGGTGCGCCTCCACCGGGTTCTGCCGCTGGCCCTCCCGATGGTAAAGAAAGCCGAAGTTCCGCTTGATTCCGCAGTTCGGCGTGATCTTCGACTGCACCGACTCGAAGGTCGTCAGCCACTTGATCTCGGGCACCCCGTACCGCTCGCTGACCAGCCGCAGCAGCATCGACGTGTACGGGATCGTCGACTCGCCGACCGCGAACCGCGGATGGCTCCCCGCGTCGACGATCAGCACGTTCGCGCCGCCCTTGGCCAGGCATGCCGCCAGCGTGGTGCCGGCGAGCCCGGAGCCCAGGATGACGATGTCGTACTCGGGGTTCGGGACCTCGCTCTTCCGCGGGGTCCTGGCGCTCTTGCTCGTGGCCGGGGACATCCGGCCTCCCTTCATCGGTGTCGGTCGCCCCGCCGCCGTCACCCGGGCGGTTCGGGCAGGTATCCGGTGCGCACCAGCCAGTCGAAGTACGTGCCGAGCAGCCGCCGGTCCAGCGGCGGGCAGGAGCCGCCGCCTTCGAGGGCGCGCTCGACGTGGGCGGCGTCGTAGTCGACGGCCTCCTCGCCGCCCACGACGAACTCCTCCACCACGTCCATGACCGGGTGCAGTTCGTTGTCCCGCTCGGCGAAGCCGTCCCGCAGGGCCGACCACCACGCCTCCACGGGCACGGACTTCAGCTCCCAGCCGCGGTCGGCCATGGCGGCCACCAGTTCACGGAAGGTCGTCCGGCGCCGGTTGACGAGGTGGTACGTCTCCCCGAAGGCGTGCTCGCGCAGCGAGATCGCCACCAGTGACCGGGTGACGAAGTCCACCGGTGTCATCTCGATCTCCAGGTCCAGCTCCGGCGCCAGGCCGAGCTGGATACAGCCCTTGATCACCCTGATGGTGAAGTGCGTGGTCAGGCAGGCGCCGGTCCGGGAGTCGCCGAGCACCCGGCCGGGGCGGTGGACATCCACCGGGATCCCCCGCTCGCGCGCCAGCTCCATCAGCCGCTCGGCCGCCCACTTGGTCTGCACGTAGCCGGTGACAAGACGCCCCGCCTCGGCGATGTCGTCGTCCTCGCGGACGACCGTCCTGCCGTCCCTCGGCACGCCCCAGATGCCGTACGTGGAGACGTGGCTCACCGGTGTGAGCGGGCCGCGGCAGGCCAGCCGCAGGATCTCCTCGCTCCCGGTCAGGTTCGCCGCCCGGCACTGCTCGTAGGTGTACGAGAAGTTGACCAGCGCGCCGTTGTGGTAGATCGCGTCCACGCGGCCCGCCAGGTCGTCGAACTCCGGCTCGGACAGGCCGAGCAGCGGCTTCGCCAGATCGCCGGGAAGTACCCGGACGCGGTGTTCGGCGTCCGCGCGCCACGGCAGATAGCGCTCGGCGTTGGCCCGGACGCGGGCCAGCCCTTCCGCGGGGTCGGAGCAGCGCACCAGGCACCACACGCTTGCCTCCGTGCCGGCCAGCAACTCGTCGAGCAGGTAGGCCCCGAGGAAGCCGGTGGCGCCGGTGAGCAGCACCTCCCGTGGGTCGGTGTGCCGGCCGGTGGGCGGGGCACCGGGGCGAATGTCCGGGTCGAGCGCGACGTCCGCGGCGATGGCCGCCGGCTCCGTCATCGCCGGACGGCCGGTCCCGGCACTCTCCGCCGTGGGCTCCGCGGCCCCGGCCGTGCCGCCGAGCTCGGTCACGAAGACGTGTACCCAGTCGTCGAGTGCGGTGCGTTCGAACAGCCGGTTCGGCCGGACGGAGACCCGCAGGTCCTGCTTGGCGCGCCGGATGACGTCCATCGCCATCAGCGAGTCGAGCCCGTACGCCATCACGTCCGCCTCGGGCGCGATGGCGGCCTCTCCGACGCCCAGCACGTCGCCCAGCACGCGGCGCAGATAGCGGGCGACGGCCTCGCGGCGCTCCTCGGGACCGGCGGCGTCCTCCAGTTCCTTCAGCACGGGGCTCGGCCCGTCGTCCGGCAGCTCCTCGGCCACCTCCACGGTGCGCAGCAGCGGCCGGTCCCCGCGCACCTCCATGACCGGCTTGAAAACCCCCCAGTCCGCGGCACACACCACGGCGTTCGGGTACGTCCCGTCCGCCAGCAGCCGGCCCAGCAGCCGCAGGCACTGCGGGGCCGCGAGGACGCGCAGGCCGGCGGAGGTCAGGAAGCTCAGGACCTCGTCGTCGAACAGGCCGGACGGCAGGTCCCACGGTCCCCAGCTGACCGTGAGCGCCGCCCGGCCGAGGCCGTGCCGGTGCTCGGCGAGGCCGTCGAGGAAGGCGTTGGCGGCGGCGTAGCCGGCCAGGTGCTGCGAGCCCCAGGTGGCGGCGATGGACGAGAAGCCCAGGAAGAAGTCCAGGTCCATGCCGTCGGTCAGGCGGTGCAGCAGCCAGCCGCCGAGCACCTTGGGCCGCCAGACGGCGCGGTAGTCACGCGCGTCGCCGACCGGGATGTCGCGGAGGAACTGCGGCGCCGACACGCCCGCCGCGTGCACCACGCCGCGCAGCGGGTACGCGTCGTCGTCCGCGGCCTCCACGGCCGCGGACAGCCGTTCGGCGTCGCACACGTCGGCGCTCACCACCTCGACCAGCGCACCCGACGCCTCCAGGTCCCGCACCAGCGCGATCCGTTCGCGGACCGCCGGGTCCTGGCCGGGCAGGTCCCACTGCTCGCGTACCGGCAGGGGGGTGCGGCCGAGCAGGACGAGACGGCCCGCCCCGCGGGTGGCGAGCCAGCGGCAGAGCAGCTGTCCGATGCCGCCGAAGGCGCCCGTGACGAGGTACGTCCCGGCCCGGTGGACGTCGGGGGCGCCGTCCTGGGCGGTCTCAGGCCGGTGCGGCACCAGCCGGGCGACGTACCGGTCCCGGCCGCGCAGCGCCTGCTGGTCCTCGGCCCCCGCGTCGTACAGGGCGTCCAGCAGCGTGGCGGCCTGCGCCGGGTCCGGCCCCGCGGGGTCGAGGTCCACGGCGCAGCCCCAGTGCTCGGGGTGCTCCAGCGCCACGACCCGGCCGAGTCCCCAGAGGGTGGCACCGAACGGGTTCACCTCCGCCGGGCCGGGCCCGGCCGCCACGGTGCCCCGGGTGAGCAGGCAGAGGGTGGTCCGCGCGCAGTCGGTCCTGGCGGCCAGCGCCTGGACGACGGCGATGGCCGCGAGCTCGGTCCGGTCGCGGAACTCCTCCAGCTCCTGCGCACCGGCGGTCCGGGGGTCGGGGGCGTCGAGGCCGGTCGCCACGATCACCCGGCCCGCCGCGTCCGCGCAGCCGGCCTGTTCGGCCTCCGCCCGCCAGCGGGCGACCAGGTCACCCGCTCCGGAACCGGCGTCGCCGTCCGCCGCGACCATGCAGTGCGCACCGCGCCGCCGCAGCTCCGTGGCGAGCCGCTCGGACACGCAGCCCCGCTCCGGAAGCAGCAGGAAACTCTCGCCCGCCAGCCGCTCGGGCGCCGCGGCCGGCGGTGCCGGCTGCCACTCGACGCGCTGCAGCAGCTCCTCCGGGCGCCGCCACGGCGTGCTCTCCCCCGGCATCGCCTCCGGCGGTACGAGCCGCAGCGCGCGCACGCCGCCGATCCGCTCGCCGTCCTCGGCGTAGAACTCCACCTCACCGGCGATCCGGCCGTCCGCCCGCCCGGCGGCCGTGGCGTGCACGTACCGCACCCGCGCCGGGTCCTCGCAGACGGCCTCGGTGAGCACGTCGGCGACGCCCGCGGAGTCCTGCTCGGCGGCCCAGGACAGCGCGGCCACGGCGGCGTCCAGCGGCTCGGCCCAGCCGGTTCCGCGCCGGCCTGCACCCGGGGCGAGCGCCACCAGCACGCCGGCACCGCCGTGCTGCGCGCCGGTCAGGGCGTCGGTCAGCGCGGAGGACAGGGACGCGGTGTCGTAGGGCACCGTGTCCTCGTACGCCGAATGTTTGAGTCCCGGCTCGTCGCCGGGGTGGTGTGCGCGGCCCGGGCCCCGGCGGCGCAGCACGCCGCGCGCGTGTCGCAGCCAGGGCGCGCCGAACGCCTCCTGGTCGGGGCACTGGCTGTGCACGGTGAACGCGGCCCGCCCGTCGGCGTCCTGGGTGACGGTGATCTGCAGTACCCGGTCGTCGTCGTCCATGGGTACCCGCTGCGCCACCGCCAGCTCCTCCAGGCAGGGCCGGCTCCCGCCGAACGCGTCCGCCGCCGCGGTCACCGCCGCGTCGACGACGGCACCGGCCGACAGGAAGCGCTGCCCATCGGCGCCGGTCCTGGCATACGACTGCCAGACGGAGTCCGCGAGGCTCACCTCGTAGGTCGGAACGGGGCCGCGCAGCCGCCGCCCGAGGCCGGGCACCGGCGTGCCGGGCAGGCCTGCCTCGGGCGCGCGCCGCTCCTCGAACCAGTACGACTCCCCCCGCCACACGGTGGTCGGCAGCGGCACCCGGCGGTGCGGATGCCCGCCGTGGACGGCCGCCCAGTCCACCGACCCGCCGCGCAGGTGCAGCACGCCCAGCGCCTGCCGGACGGCGGAGCGGTCGTCGAGCACCGGCGTGTCGCGGCGGGCCGGCCCCGCGGCAGGCGAGCGGCGCAGCGACGGGATCCAGGCACACTCCGGCCCGTCGAAGGTCCGTCGGCCGAGACCCAGCAGCACCGGGGCGGGTCCGACCTCCAGGAAGGTGCGCACGCCGTCCGCGTGGAGCCGGCTCAGCCCGTCGTGGAAGCGGACGGTGCCGGCGGCATGGCGCACCCAGTAGTCGGGGCCGATGTCCTCGGGCCGCAGCGGCTCCCCGGTGACGTTGGAGATCAGCGGGACGGCCGGGGCGCCGTACGTGAGTTTCTCGCAGGCCGCCCGGAAGTCGGCGAGCATCGGCCGCAGCAGCGGCGAGTGGAAGGCGTGCGAGACTCCGAGCCGCCGGGCGGCCGCGCCCTGCTCGCCCAGGCCCGCCAGGACGGCGTCGACGGCCGCGGCGGCGCCGGAGATCACCACGCTCCGCGGGCCGTTGACGGCGGCGACCGACACCGTCTCCGCGAACGGCGCGACCGCCGCCGCGGCCGTCTCCTCGTCGCACTCGACCGCGGCCATCACCCCGCCGGCGGGCAGCCGGGCCATCAGCTCCGCTCGGGCGGCGACCAGTCCCACCGCGTCGTCCAGGCCGAAGACACCGGCGAAGCAGGCCGCGGCGATCTCCCCGATGCTGTGGCCGAGCAGCGCGGTCGGGCGCAGCCCCCAGGACTGCCACATCCGCGCCAGCGCGTACTCCACCGCGAACAGGGCGGGTTGGGTGTAGCGGGTGTCGTCGATCGGGGTGGGCTCGCCCTCCCGCGGCCAGATCACGGACCGCAGCGGCCGGTCGAGCACCGCGTCGAAGCGGACCGCGCACTCCTCGAACGCCTCCCGGAAGGCCGGCTCGGCCGTCAGCCCGCGCGCCATGCCCGCGTACTGGGCGCCCTGGCCGGTGAACAGCCACGCGGTCTTGCGGTGCTTGTGCACCGGCAGCGTCACCGCGGCCGCCCGGAGGTCCGGCTCCCCGTGCAGGTGGGCGTCCAGGGCGTCGGCGAGGCCGTCGAGGGAGTCGGCGCTGACGGCGAGGCCGTGCGTCTGCCTGGCCCGGCCGGTCTGGGTCGTGCCGCAGACGTCGCGCAGGGTCAGGTCCGGGCCGGAGCGCAGCCGCCGCCGGTAGGCCCCGGCGAGTTCGGTCAGCGCCTCCCGGGTGCGGGCGGACATCACCAGCACGTCAGGACCGCCCTCGGGCGTCGCGCCGCCGGTCTCCTGCGGCCCGTCCGCGGGAGGCGAGGCGACGACGGCGTGCGCGTTGGTGCCGCTGGCGCCGAAGCTGCTCACCGCGCCAACACGGCGGCCGCCGCCCGCCGGCCAGGGACGGTGCCCGGTGGCGACCTCGATGTGCAGCCGGTCCCAGTCGACGTTCGGGTTGGGCTCGTTGAAGTGCAGGTGCGGCGGGATCTCGCCGTGCTGGAGCGCCAGAACGAGCTTGAGGAACCCGGCGATGCCCGCGGCGGACTCCAGGTGGCCGACGTTGGTCTTGATCGAACCGACCAGGAGTGGGCCGCGCTCCGCGCGGTGGCGGCCGATGACCGCCTCCAGCGCCCGCAGCTCGATCGGGTCGCCGAGCGAGGTGCCGGTGCCGTGCGCCTCCACGTAGTCCACTTCACCGGGGTCGGTTCCGGCCTGCGCGAGGGCGGCCCTGACGACCCGCTGCTGTGCGGCCGGGTTGGGCACGGTGAGACCGCTGCTGCGGCCGTCGTGGTTGACCGCGGAGCCGAGGACGGTCGCGAGCACGCGGTCGCCGTCGCGCAGCGCGTCGGAGTGCCGCTTCAGCACCACCACGCCAGCCCCCTCGCCGCGGGCGTAGCCGTCGGCGCTCGCGTCGAAGGTCTTGCAGCGGCCCTCGGGCGACAACGCGCGGAACTTGCTCATCAGTACGAAGCCGTAGGGCGTCAGTATCAGGTTCACACCGCCTGCCAGCGCCATGTCGCACTCACCCAGCCGCAGTGCCTGGCATGCCTCGTGCAGGGCGACGAGCGAGGACGAGCACGTGGTGTCGATGACCTTGCTCGGCCCCTGGAGGCCGAGCGTGTACGACACCCGGCCGGCGATGAAGCTCGGCTCGCCCACCAGCTGGTACGCGTCCACGTCGCGGATGTCGCCCCGGCTCTGCCGCAGCCGCACGTAGTCGGTGGTGCTCACGCCCAGGTAGACGCCGGTGGCGGTGTCGGTCAGGCCGTCGGGTGCGTATCCGGCCCGCTCCAGCGCCTCCCAGACGACCTCCAGGACCAGCCGTTGCTGGGGGTCCATGCCCAGCGCCTCGCGCGGCGATATCCCGAACACCGCGGGCTCGAACTGGTCGACCCGGCCGAGGAAGCCGCCGCGCAGCGTGTACGCCTTGCCCGCGGCGTCCGGGTCGGGGTCCGCGAACTCCGCGATGTCCGCCCGCTCGGCCGGGAACTCCGACGAGGCGTCCACGCCGTCGCGGAGCAGTCGCCACAGCGACTCCGGCCCGTCCGCCCCGCCCGGCAGCCGGCAGCCGAGACCCACGACGGCGATCGGCTCGTCGAGCCGGCCGCCGCGCTCGTTCCTCACCCGCTCCTGCAGGCGCTCGATGGTGCGCACGGCCTCCACGAGCCGGGCCCGGTAGTCCTGCGTCATGACCGGTCTCCCTCGGCGAGCATCGATTCCGAGTCGGCCACGGCGGACAGCAGCCGTCCGACCAACTCGTCGTCCGTGAGCGTGTTCAGGCCGTCGGCGCCCGCGCCGTCGGTGTTGTCGGTGACATCGGCGTTGTCCGCACCGTCCACGTACGGAGCGCCCGCGGGCGCCGGCACCGGCACCGGCGCGAGCACGTCGTCGAGGATGAAGCGGGCGAACGACCGGACGTTGGGGCACTCGAACATCACGGTGTCGGGCAGCTCCACGCTCAGCGCCCGCTCCGTGCGGACCTTGAACTGCGCGGACAGCACGGAGTCCATGCCGAGTTCGAAGAATCCCTGATCGGGCGTCAGGTCGTCGACGCCGCCCAGCACGTCGGAGGCGAGGTCGAGCAGCGCGTCGATGAGCAGGTCCGTACGCGCCTGCGGACCTGCGGCCGCGAGACGGGCCACAAGTCCGTCGCCCGCCGGGGTGCCTTTGGCCTGGGCACCGTTGGCCGGGGTGGCGGCCGCAGCGCCGTTGGCCTGGGCTGTGGCCGAAGCACCGTTGGCCGAGGCAGAGTTGGCCGGA
Source organism: Streptomyces sp. NPDC050704 (assembly GCF_040654355.1). Classification (NCBI taxonomy): domain Bacteria; kingdom Bacillati; phylum Actinomycetota; class Actinomycetes; order Kitasatosporales; family Streptomycetaceae; genus Streptomyces; species Streptomyces sp. NPDC050704. The sequence continues at coordinate 11,661 of NZ_JBFAHW010000088.1, forward strand.
GCGCCGTTGGACGCGGTGGCGGCCGCAGTGCCGTTGGACGCGGTGGCGGCCGCAGTGCCGTTGGCCTGGGCAGCGGCCGAAGCGCCCTTGGCCTGGGCAGCGGCCGAAGCACCATTGGACGGAGCAGCGTTGGCCGCAGCACCATTGGACGGAGCGCTGTTGGCCGCGGCAGCGTTGGCCGCAGCAGCGTCAACCGCAGCGCCATTGCCCGCAGCGCCGTTGGACGCAGTGGCGGCCGCAGTGCCGTTGGCCGGTGCCGCGGAGAGCCCGGGGGCGGGAGCCACGCCGGCCACGACGGGCTCCGGCGCGATCCAGTGGCGCCGCCGTTGCCACGGGTACGCGGGCAGCGTGGTCACCCGGTGGTCGCCGGGCACGAGCTGGTCCCAGTCGACCCGGCATCCGTGCACGTGCAGGGCGGCCGCCGCTTCTGCCAGGTCCCGTGCGCCGGCCGGCGCCGGCACGTACTCGTACTGCTTCCCGGTGTCGTGCGGCGCCCCGAAGCCGAAGTCGAGGACCACCTCGGCGCCGTCCGGCATGGACCGCTCGTGCCGCCCGCTCGCCCCTTCGGCGAGCAGTCGCACGGCGGCCGTCAAGTCCAGTTCGCCCGCCGAGTATCCGGCGGCCGGACCGCCCGCGCCGTGTCCCGCCGTCACGTCCGGGGTGACGCCGTACGCCGCGAGCAGCGCGGTTCGTACGACATGGCCGGCGAAGGCGAGGGCGACGGACTCGGTGCCGTCCGAGCCCTCGCGCCATACCTGGACCGGGGAGAAGCCGAACGCGTCCCGCACCGCCCCGTCGAGCTCGTCGACCACCGCGCGCACGGCCGGGTCGCCCTCGACGAGCACCGCGAACTCCGCCCAGGGCAGGGCCGGCAAAGCGTGACCGTACGCGAAGGCCAGCCCGCGCCGCTCCCCCGGACGCGCCGTGCCGACGTACACGCCGCGCGCCCCGGCGGCCCGTACCGACCCCGTCGGCTCCTCCCTCGCGGCGGCGAGCCCGGCGGCCAGCTCGCGGCGGTCGGCACCGACCACGGCGAGCCGGTGCTCGTGGTGGGTGCGCCGGGCGCCGGACGTCCAGCACAGGTCGGCGAGTGCGGCGTCGGGCACGGACTCCAGCCGGCGGTGGAGCCGAGCCGCGGCCTCGCGCAGCGCGGCCGGCGTCGCCGCGGACGCGGCGAGTACGAGCGGGCGTCCGGCCCGTGGCCGCGCCGCGGGGCGGGGCGGTTCCGGGGCTTCCTCGACCACGACATGGGCGTTGGTGCCGGTGAACCCGAAAGCGCTGACCCCGGCCAGCCGCGGCCGGCCGTTCCGGCGCCACGGGACGCTCTCGGCGGCGACCCGCAGCGGCAGCCGGTCCCAGTCCAGCTGCCGGGTCGGCCGGGAGTAGTGGAGGTGCGGCGGGATGCTCCGGTGGCCCAGCGCCAGCACGGTCTTGATGAGCCCGGTGATCCCGGCGGCGGCCTCCAGATGGCCCACGTTGGTCTTGACCGAGCCGACCACCAGAGGCGGCTCCCCACCCGCTTCCCCACCCGTTCCCGGCGACCGGCCCTCACCCAGCGCCGCGGCCAAGGCGCGCAGCTCGATGGCGTCGCCGAGCCGGGTGCCCGTGCCGTGCGCCTCGACGTACGACACGTCCCGGGAGGCGGCACCCGCCTGCGCGAGGGCCGCTCGGACCACGTCCTCCTGGGCCTGGCCGCTGGGCACGGTGAGCCCGCCGCTGGCGCCGTCCTGGTTGACGGCGCTGCCGCGAATCACCGCGTACACCCGGTCGCCGTCGCGCAGCGCGGCGGAGAGCGTCTTGAGCACCACGGCGCCGGCCCCCTCGCCACGCCCGTAGCCGTCGGCGCTGTCGTCGAACGTCTTGCACCGGCCGTCGGGTGCCAGGGCGCCGGCGGCCGACATGGCGAGGAAGACGGTGGGCGTCGACATGACATTGACCCCGCCCGCGACGGCCGTCTCGCTCTCGCCGCTGCGCAGGCTCTGGCAGGCCAGGTGCACGGCGGTCAGCGAGGAGGAGCACGCGGTGTCGACGGCCATGCTGGGGCCGCGGGCGCCCAGGAAGTACGAGAGCCGGCCGGCGGTGCCGCTGAAGGAGTTGCCCGTGCCGTAGTACAGGTCGACGTCTTGCTGACGGGACGTCACCAACTGCTGGTAGTCGGTGGTGTTGAGCCCGACGAAGACCCCGGTGCTGCTGTCGCGCAGCCGGTCGGCGGTCAGCCCCGCGTCGTCCAGCGCCTCCCAGGCCACCTCCAGGAACAGCCGCTGCTGCGGGTCCATGCTGCGTGCCTCGCGCGGGGATACGCGGAAGAAGCCGTGGTCGAAGCCGTCCACCCGGTCCAGGAACGCCCCGCGGGTCGTCACGGTGGTGCCCGGCCGCTGCTCGCCGCCCGCGGCGGCCAGGGCGACGGCGTCCCAGCGCTGCGGCGGCACCTCGCCGGTGGCGTCCCCGCGCTCGGACAACAGCCGCCAGAACTCCTCGGGGCCGTCAGCACCCGGCAGCCGGCAGCCGAGCCCGACGATCGCGACCGGCTCGGGACCTGCGGCAGGCGGCGGCCCGGCCGTGCTGGCGGTGAGATGCGCGGCGGCGGGGGCCACGGCGGAGAAGAGGGCGTTCGACGCGGGGACGGGCACCGGCGGGCGGCTCGGAAGCCTGGGGAGTACGTGGTCGGTGAGCGCGTCGACGGTGGCGTAGGCGAGGACGTCGGCGGCGTCCACTTCGCAGCCGAGCGCCGCCCTCACCTGAGAGGCCAGCTCGACCGCGGACAACGAGTCGACGCCCAGCTCCTGGAACCCGCGGGTGCGCGGCAGCCGCTTGTCCGCGGCATGCCCCAGCACGACGGCCAGCCGCTCCTGCACCGTCGCGGCAACGCGTTCCCGGTCCGGAGCGTCCGCGGCGGCGGCGGGGGAGCCGCCCGCCGCCGCGGACTCCGCCGCCGGGAGCTCCCGCCCGTGCAGCTCGGTCCCGGGCTGCTCCGTCGTCCCCCGGGCCGTCGGAGTGGACACCGGTTCCCGGCCGGGCACCGGCGGCGTCGTCACGGCCTCCCCGACCAGCCGTCCTCGCGCGTCGAACAGCCGCACCTCCGCGCGCACCGCCCCTTGCCCGTCGACGGGGCGGACCGCTCCCGACTGGCTGCCCCGCACCACCCCGGGCAGCCAGTACCGCTCGTCGGCCCAGCGGGGCGGCGGCAGGGACACGGGGCTGACCGGACCGCCGTACACCGCGGACCAGTCGACCCGCACGCCGGCGACGTGCAGCTGTGCGCGGTGGCGGGCCAGCGCGGTCCGCTCCCGCGTCCCGCGGATCAGCGACCCCACGACGACGCCGGTGCGGCCGCGGCGCGTCAGCGCCTCGCGCAGCGGGTGGCCCAGCACCGGGTGGGCGCCGATCTCGACGAAGGCGACTCCCTCCTCGTCTCCCCGCTCGTCCCGCCCCGCCAGCAGCGCGTCCACGGCAGGCCAGAACAGCACGGGCTCGCGCACGTTACGGCCCCAGTACGCCGCGTCCAGGGGCGGCGGCTCGGCGCCGGCGACCGCGGTGGACAGGAAGCGGACCGCATGGTCGCCGGGCCGCAGGCCGGCGACGGCGGCCTCCAGCTCCTCGGCGTACGGCCGCATCAGCGGGGTGTGGAAGGCGTAGTCCACCGGCAGGGGGACGGGGTCGACGCCCTGCGCGCGCAGGGCATCGGCCGCGGTCGCGAGGGCCGGCGCGGGCCCGGCCAGTACCACGGACCGCGGGCCGTTCACCGTGGCCAGCGACACCTCGGGGTGGCCGTCGAGGAACGCGTCGGCCTCCTCCGCCGCCATGCCGACGGCGAGCATTCCTCCGGAGCCGGTGGCCCGCTGCATCAGCAGGCCGCGGTGGACGATGAGCGGTACGGCGTCGTGCAGCGTGAGGGCGCCCGAGCAGCAGGCCGCGGCGACCTCGCCCATGCTGTGCCCCACGACGGCGTCGGGCCCGACGCCCCACGACCGCCACAGCCGGGCGAGCGCGGTCTGCAGGGCGAACACCGCGGGCTGGGCGAAGCGGGTGGCGCGCAGCCGGGCCGGGTCGTCGTCGCGCAGGACGTCAAGGAGCGACCAGCCGGCATGTTCGCGGATCAGCGCGTCGCACTCGTCGAGGGTCTCGCGAACCACCGGCTCGGAGCCGTACAGCCGCACCCCCATGCCCGGCCACTGCGAGCCCTGGCCGGAGAAGACGTACACCACCCGGGGACGCTGTTCCGCCGCGCGGCCGGTGGCGTGTGCCTGGTCGGGCACCTCGGCGTGGAAGGCGCGCAGTGCGGCGGCCAGTTCGGCCGGCTCCTCGCCGACGACGGCCAGCCGGTGGCGGGCGTGGGTGCGCCGCACCGCCGCCGCGGCCGCCAGCCGCGCCGGGTCGGGTCGCTCCCGGCCCTCCGTCGTGCCCGGGGCATCGTCCAGGAGCCGCGCGTAGTCCCCGGCCAGGGCTCGTAGGCCCTCGCCTGTGGTGGCGGACAGCAGCAGCGTGTGCGGACGGGGCGCGCCGGGCTCTGATGCACCGTCGCCGGAGTCCTGGGGGGCGGCGGCGGGCGGGCCGGAGAGCAGGACGTGGGCGTTGGTGCCGGACAGGCCGAACGCGCTGACGCCGGCGAAGAGACTCCCGTCCGACATGTGCGCCCGGCCGAGCGGCACGGCGGTGGTCGGTACCGCGATGCCCTGCTCGGCGCCCTCGTCCAGGGCGGGGGCCGAAGTGAAGTGGATCTGCGGCGGGACCGTGCGGCGCTGGAGCACCAGCAGGGTCTTCAGCAGCCCGGCGATCCCGGCCGCCGAGTCCATGTGACCGAAGTTGGCCTTGTGCGAGCCGACCAGCAGCGCACGCTCCCCCTCGCGTCCCCTGCCGTACACGGCGGCCAGCGAGGAGAGCTCCAGCGGGTCGCCCAGCGGGGTGCCGGTGCCGTGCGCCTCCACGTAGGCGGGCTGGCCGGCGGACAGACCCGCGCGCTCCAGGGCCTCGGTCAGCAGGGCCTGCTGGGCGCGGGCGTTGGGCACGGTGAGGCCGGCGCTGTGGCCGTCCTGGTTGACCGCGCTGCCGCGGATGACGCCGAGGATCCGGTCGTGGTCGCGCACCGCGTCGGCGAGGCGTTTGAGCACCACCACACCGCAGCCCTCGCCGCGTACGACGCCGTCGGCCTTCGCGTCGAACGGCCGGCACCTGCCGGTCGGCGAGAGCGCCTGCACCTTGCTCATGAACACGGTCAGCTCGGGTGTGACGATCACGTTGACGCCGCCGGCCAGCGCGGTGTCCGACTCGCCGGAGCGCAGGCTCTGGCAGGCGAGGTGGACGGCGACCAGCGAGGACGAGCAGGCGGTGTTCACCGCCATGGCCGGCCCCTGGAGACCGAACGTGTACGAGATCCGGCCCACGCCGAAGCTGAACTCCTTGCCGGTGGCGTAGTAGGGGTCGATGGCCCTGGTGCCCGCCGCCTTGGTGTGCAGCGTCAGGTAGTCGGAGCCGAGGACGCCCATGAACACGCTGGTGCGGCTGCCGTACCAGCTCTCCCTGGGCCGGCCCGCGTCCTCCATGGCCTCGTGGGAGACCTCCAGCAGCAGACGCTGCTGCGGGTCCATCTCGCGAGCCTCGCGGGGGGAGATCTCGAAGAACTCCGCGTCGAACCGGTCGATGTCCTCCAGGAAGCCGCCGGCGCGGGAGTACGCGGCACCGGGGGTGCGCGGGTCCGGGTCGTGGAAGTCGCCGTTCCAACGGTCCGGCGGGACCTCGGTGACGACGTCCGTCCCGTCGAGGAGAACCCGCCAGAGCGCTTCGAGACTGCGTACCCCGCCGGGGAACCTGCACCCCGCTCCGACGACGGCGATATCGTCGGCACCGGGATCCGCGTGCCGGGGGGCAGACGGTTCGGGCATCGGGGTTACCTCCGCGGTCGCCTTGCTGTCCATCAGTGCGGGAAGTCGGTCCCGATGTTCTTGCACCGCGCTCATGACTGACTCAAGGGAGACGCCTTGACCTCACTCACGCTGTACTGCCTGCCCCACGCCGGCGGCAGCCCCGTTCCCTTCGTCCGCCGGCTGGCGGGCGTGCTCACCGCCGTGCGGTTGGTGCCGCTCGACCTCCCGGGCCACGGCGGCCGGATGCGCGAGCCGCTCGCCACGGAGCTGGAGCCCCTCGTGGCGGACCTGGTACGCACGATCGACGCCGACGGCGAGGGCCCGTACGCCCTCTTCGGCCACAGCCTCGGCGCCCTGCTCGCGTACGAACTCGCCCACCGCCTGCGGCGCCCGCCGGCCGCGCTGCTGGTCGCCGGGCGCAACGGCCCCGGTGAGCCGCTGGCCCACCGGCCCATCCACCACCTGCCCGACGACGCCTTCATCGCAGGCCTGCGCCGCTTCGGCGGCGTCCCCGACGAGCTGCTGAACGAGCCGGACCTGCTGCAGTTGTTCATGCCCGCGCTCCGCGCCGACCTGCGCATCGCGGAGACCTACGAGCGTCCCGCGTATCCCCGGCTCGATGTGCCGGTGGCCGCTTTCGCCGGGCGCAGGGACCCGCTGACCGACCCGGCGGGCATGCTCGCCTGGGAGCGGGAGAGCTCGGCTCTCTTCGAGCTCGCGCTGGTGCCGGGCGGCCACTTCTTCCTCGACCGTGACGACTTCCAGGGCGCCCTCGCCGCCCGGCTGACCGGGCCGTCCGCCCTCGGCCGGGCGGCGGCACTGACCCGATCTTGAGTCGGACTTCAGCGCCTCCTCCCACCATGGCGACTGTGCGCGGCCCGGTGCCGCATGCCGCACAGACCGATCGGGGAGGATGCCCATGCCCAACCGCGACGACGTCAGCCGGCTGATCGGCGCGTACATCAGCGAGCAGTTTCTCGACGGGGACGAGGACTCGGGACTCAAGCCCGACAGCCCGCTGCTGGAGTGGGGGGTGCTCAACTCCATGAACACCTCGCTGCTGCTCGCCTATATCAGGAACGAGCTGGGGGTGACGGTCCCTTCCACCTCCATCACCGGACGACACTTCCGGGATCTGAACTCCATCACAGACATGGTCTACGGACTGTCCCGGGAACGTGCATGAGCCCGTCCGGCCGGTAAGCGCCGGGCGGGCCACGGAATCGAAGCGACCAGTAGTGGAGTGTGCCGTGGAGGCAGAATTCGACATCGGAATCATCGGGGGCGGACCGGCCGGCTCGACGGCTGCCTCCTATCTGGCCAAATCCGGCCTTTCTGTGGCCGTCTTCGAAGCGCAGACGTTCCCCCGCGAGCATGTGGGGGAATCACTGGTACCGGCCACCACCCCGGTACTCCTGGAAATCGGGGCGATGCAGAAGATCGAGGCGGCGGACTTCCCGAAGAAATTCGGAGCGGCCTGGACCTCGGCGGAGAACCGCGACATCGACCACTGGGGTTTTCGCGGTCTCACGCACGACTTCCGGGCCGCGGAGATCATGTTCAACGAGCGCGACCAGGACGGCGTAGACCGCGACCACACGTACCACGTCGACCGGGGCAAGTTCGACCAGATCCTGCTGCAGCACGCGGAGAGCCTGGGGGCCAAGGTGTTCCAGGGCGTCCGGATCGCCGGGGTCGACTTCTCGGACGAGGACATGCCCGTCATGGACGCGCGGCTCGGCAGCAGGCGGGTCGACATCCCGGTGCGCATGGTCGTGGACGCCAGCGGCCGGCAGACCAGGCTCGGCAGCCAGCTGAAGTTCAAGGTGCCCGACCCGGTGTTCAACCAGTACGCGGTGCACACCTGGTTCGACGGCCTCGACCGCAAGGCCCTGGCCGTCAACAAGGACCAGGCCGACTACATCTTCATCCACTTCCTGCCGGTCACCGACACCTGGGTCTGGCAGATCCCGATCACCGACACGGTCACCTCGGTCGGCGTCGTCAGTCAGAAGAGCCGGTTCCAGAAGTACGGCGGCGACCGCGAGAAGTTCTTCTGGGACACCGTGGCCAGCCGTCCCGAGCTGCTCGACGTGCTCAAGAACTGCGATCAGGTACGCCCGCTGAAGACCGAGGGCGACTACAGCTACGGGATGAAACAGATCTGCGGCGACGGCTTCGTCCTCATCGGCGACGCCGCCCGGTTCGTCGACCCCATCTTCTCCAGCGGCGTCAGTGTCGCGCTCAACAGCGCCCGGATCGCCTGCACGGACATCGTGGCCGCGGCCCGGGCCGGTGACTTCAAGCGCGCCCGCTTCGCGACGTACGAGACGACCCTGCGCCGTGGGGTGCGCAACTGGTACGAGTTCATCTCGATCTACTACCGGCTGAACATCCTGTTCACGGCGTTCGTCCAGGACGAGCGGTACCGTCTGGACGTGCTGAAGATGCTCCAGGGCGACGTGTACGACGAGGACGAACCCAGGGCCCTGGCGGCGATGCGCGACATCGTGCGGGCGGTCGAGAACGACCCCGAGCACCTGTGGCGTCCGTATCTGGGAAGCCTGAGCATCCCTTCCGGCGCGCCGACCTTCTGATCGATCCGCGACTCGACGCACGGCATCCCGCGCACCGTTCACTGGGGCGGGTTGCCGTGCTTGCGTATGGGCAGGTCCGCGTGCTTGGCGCGGAGCATGGCCAGCGACCTGATCAGGACGTGGCGGGTTTCGGCGGGGTCGATGACGTCGTCGACAAGGCCCCGCTCGGCCGCGTAGTAGGGGTGCATCAGCTCGGACTCGTACTGCTTGACCAGCTCGGCGCGCTTGGCCTCGGGGTCCGCCGCCGCGGCGATGGCGCTCCGGAAGATGACGCCCGCGGCACCTTCGGCGCCCATCACCGCTATCTCGTTGGTGGGCCAGGCATAGGTCAGGTCGGCGCCGATGGACTGGCTGTCCATGACGATGTACGCGCCGCCGTACGCCTTGCGCAGCACGACCGAGATCCGCGGGACGGTGGCGTTGCAGTAGGCGTAGAGCAGTTTCGCGCCGTGCCGGATGATTCCGCCGTGCTCCTGGCCGACGCCGGGCAGGAAGCCGGGCACGTCGAGCAGGGTGACGAGCGGGATGTTGAAGGCGTCGCAGAACTGCACGAACCGTGCGCCCTTGTCGGCGGCCTCGATGTCCAGCACGCCGGCGAGCGCCTGCGGCTGGCTCGCGACGATGCCGACGACCTGGCCGTCCATCCTGGTCAGCGCGCAGATGAGGTTCGTCGCCCAGCGCTCGTGCACCTCGAAGTACTCGCCGTCGTCGACGATCTCCTCGATGACCTTGCGCATGTCGTACGACCGGTTGCCGTTCGCGGGCACCAGGTCGAGCAGCACGTCCCCGCTGCGGTCCACGGGGTCCTCGGCCGCCACGGCCGGGGGGTTCTCGCGGTTGTTCTGCGGCAGCAGGGACAACAGGTAGCGGACCTCCTCCAGGCAGGTCACCTCGTCGTCGTAGGCGAAGTGGCACACCCCGGAGGTCTCCGCGTGCACGTCCGCGCCGCCCAGCCCGTTCTGCGTGATCTCCTCGCCGGTCACCGCCTTGACCACGTCAGGCCCTGTGATGAACATCTGCGAGGTGTCGCGGACCATGAACACGAAGTCCGTCAGGGCGGGGCTGTAGGCCGCGCCGCCCGCGCACGGGCCGAGCATCACCGAGATCTGCGGGATGACGCCGCTCGCCCTGGTGTTGCGCCGGAAGATGCCGCCGTAGCCGGCCAGCGCCGAGACGCCCTCCTGGATACGCGCGCCCGCGCCGTCGTTGAGCGACACCAGCGGGGCGCCGGCGGCGATCGCCTTGTCCATCACCTTGTGGATCTTGTCGGCGTGGGCTTCGCCCAGCGCGCCGCCGAAGATCCGGAAGTCGTGTGCGTAGACGAAGACGGTACGGCCGTGGACCGTCCCCCAGCCGGTGATGACGCCGTCGGTGTAGGGCTTCCTGGCCTCCAGGCCGAAGCCGGTGGCCCGGTGCCGCCGCAGCGGCTCGAGCTCGTTGAAGGAACCCTCGTCGAGCAGCAGCTCGATGCGCTCGCGAACGGTCAGCTTGCCCTTGGCCCGCTGGGCCTCGGTCGCCCGTTCGCTCGGTCCCGCGTACGCCTGCGCGCGGATACGGCGCAGCTCGGCTGCCGCGAGGTGCGCGGGCTGCTCGCCTGTGGACATGACCTCTCATGCTCCTGAACCGTTGGGCACGAGAGCACACTGCCCGCTCCGGCTCTATGGCCGCTCAAGGGGCGAGAAGTCAGAGCCAGCCGGACTCGCCCGCGATCCGTATGGCGTCGACGCGGGTACGGGCCCGGAGTCTGGCCACGGCGGCACTCAGGTGGTTCCGGACGGTGCCGGGGGACAGCGAGAGCTGTGCGGCGATCTCCAGCACGTCGCACCCGTGGGCGATGAGCCGCAGTACCTCGGCCTGGCGTCGGGTCAGCGGGCTCTGCGTGGACTGCCAGGCGGAGAGCAGGAGGTCGTAGTCGACGACGGTCTCGCCCGCCGCCACTTTCCTGATCGCGTTGGCCAGTTGGCCCGGCTCGGCATCCTCGAGAAGCAGCCCGCCGACGGGGAGCGCGAAGGCTTGGTGGAGAGACCCGGTCCGGTCCCGGCCGACGAGTATCAGGGTGCGGCACTGGGGCATTTGAGTACGCAGCGCCTGTGCGGCGGTAAGTCCGTCCACGCCCAGCAGGTTGATTCCGATGACGGCGACGTCGGGTCGGGTGTCCTGGGCAATGGCCGGAAGCGAATCCCCCGCCTCCGTTTCCGCCACCACAGCGATATCGGGCTCGAAGGCGAGCAACGCCGCCAGGCCACCCCGCAGCATGTTGGCACGGACGGCTAATAGGACACGAATCACGGGTGCGTTACCTCCGCCTGGACGGTGAGGAATTCTACTTTGCAGGACTCCCGCCACCGTCGGCACAGCTCCAGTGGCCGTTCCGTGACAACTATCCCTCATTCACATATCCGCTAACCGAGAGCTCACAGATCATTGACACGTCGTCCTGATTTCGTTGCTGGCGGGCGGGCGGCCAGGCTTGACGTCGCCGTCGAGTCCGGGGCGCTGGGACGGCAACTCCGAGGCGATGGACCGGACGATGACTTCACGGCTGGTCGCGGGCGTCCGCGTCAGTTCATGGTGATGTATAAAAATGGCCGATACTCGATTTCGTTCCACTTCGATGTGCCCGGCGGCAGGTGGCAAACGCTAATCGTCAGTCCTGTTTCGGCCGCGAGCCGGGCGAGTTCGAGCTTCCGGGCCCGGCTGCGGCAGCCGTTCGAGCTGCCCGTCGCCTGCGAGTAGGCGGCCCGCCCCTGGCCGGACCCCCAGCCGCGGAACGTCCACTGTGAACGCGGCGGTGTCGTGATCGGCGCCCACATTGGCCCAGCCGTTGTTCTTGAACTCGCCGACGAGTTCCTACTTCTTACTTCTTGGTGCCACGTTGTTCACCGGCCGGTGTCCCTGTGATCGCGGGCCTGCTCGGTAAGACAGCGGAACCCGGCGCCCCGGTCCGGATTCCGGCTGCCCTCGATGGTTCCTCCCACGGCAGGTCCGGGCCGGCACCCGCGTCGGCATGCGGGGCGACTTCACCGTCCACCGCGGCGACGGCATCGGATCACCGCGCTCGTCCGGCTCGACCGGCGCCGGCGGCGGCCCTGGATCGAGATCTACGCCCGCGTCCCGGGAACCCCAGTACCTGCGGTGCTGCGGGTCGCGGGCCGCTGCCTGGCCGAAGGCAGCGGTGATGACCTTCTCGGCGTTGTCCCCGACCGAGGCGGTACGCCATTTCGCCGGGCCTTGGGGCCCTTGCGCGGCGCGCGGCTGCCGGGCGGGGCGATGATGTCGTGCCCACGGCGCCACGGCGCGGGCCCGAGCCGGCGTCGCGGACGACCGCCAGGGGGCCGTCCTCTTGCGGCAGGCCTCCTCCCCGGCGGACAGACAGGTGCGGAACACGCTGGCCCCGCTCGGCCGCCTCGCCGCCCCGCCGCCCCGCCGCCCCGCCGCCCCGCCGCCCCGCAGGATCTCCGTCATCGTCTCCCGGGTGACCTCCAGACGGGACAGCACGGGACAGCACCGAGCGCGCGGTTCCCCGGCCTTCTCCCGCGTGGCACCCTCCCGCCGCTCACTCCCCTCCGGCCACGACACCATCGCCGCCACCCCCGGATTCCAGTCACCCGACCCAAGTCCTTGTCCATCCCCACACCGGCTCTGAGGGTCGGGTCACCCGCAAGGAGACGACGGACGCGCGCAAGAAGCCCGTCCTGACCGAGCGGGAACTCACCGCACGGAACCAGGCCGGGATCGCTCAGGTCCAACGTCTCCGGACAGGGGTTCGGCGGGAACGGCGTCCTGGTCGATGATGATCATCTTCTCTTCGAGGGTGGCCTGCACCTCGCGAACGTCGCCATCGATGCCCTCGCTCCGCAGCACGCCCCGAACCTGCTCGGGTGGCGCGTCGGCGATGCGGACGCGTCGGCCGGCGAGGGTGACGGGCAGGCCGGCGGCGTGGAGGGCGGTGAAGGCGCGCGACCACTCGGTGGAGACGACCTGGACGGCTGTGGTGCGGCCGATGATGTCGGCCTCGGTGCCGGCGGCGGCCTGGCGGCCGCGCGACATCAGCACCAGCCGGTCGCACTGCTGGGCCTCCTGCATGTAGTGGGTGGTCACCAGCACGCCGATGCCCTGCTCCGCCTGACGGTGGATCGTGTCCCACAGGCGGGCGCGGGACAGGGGATCGACGCCGGAGGTCGGCTCGTCGAGGATCAGCAGACCCGGCGCGTGGCCGAGCGCGGTGTCGAAGGCCAGCCGGCGCTGCGCACCGAGCCCGATGCCCCCGACGAGCCGGTCGCCGGTGCCCGGCCGCGGGGTGGTGGCACCGGCGTCGGAGCTGTCACCGAAGGCGCGGGCGGCGAAGGCCAGGTTCTCGTCCACGGTCAGATCGGTGTACAGGCCGAGGCCCTGTGGGACGTAGCCGAGTCGGGTACGGGTCTCGCGGGACGGTGGCTGCCCGAACAGCCGGACCACGCCGCCGGATGGGACGAGCAGCCCGAGCAGCATGCGGATCAGGGTGGTCTTGCCCGCGCCGTTGGCACCCAGCAGGCCGACGATCTCGCCTGCGCCGACGGTCATCGAGACGTCCTCGACGGCAGTGAAGCCGCCGAAGCGCCGGGTGACGGAGTCGGCTTCCGCGAGACGAACGTTGGTCATGACGCTCCCTTGTCCGGGATGGTCTGCCGCCGACCCGCTTCGACGCGGGCGTGGAGTGCCGCCGCGACCACGGCGTCCTCCATGTCAGCGGCGATCGGCTCGTCGCCCTCACGCGGAGGGCCGGGGGACCAGGCGTGGAAGATGCGCCCGCGGCGCCACGCCGACTCCGGGTCAGCGGGATCGTGGGTGGCGACGATCGTGCCGGGGACACCGTCGATGATCTCGTCCGGCGTACCGGACCGGAGGGCCCGGCCCTCGTCGAGCACCAGGACGGTGGCGCACCGCTCCGCCTCGTCCAGGTAGGTGGTCGCCATGGCGACCGCGGTGCCCGTCACGGCGGCCTGGGCGATCAGTCGCCACAGCTCGACCCGGCTGACCGGGTCGATGCCGGTGCTCGGCTCGTCCAGGATCAGCAGGCGTGGGCTGTGCAGCATGGCCAGCGAGAACGCCAGCTTGTGCCGCATGCCTCCGGACAGCATCCCCGCCTGCCGGCCCAGCACGTCGTCCAGTCCCGCGGAGCCCAGAACCTCGTCTCGGCGGCGGTGCAGTTCCTTGCCGGTGATGCGGTAGGCGGCGGCAACGAACTGGACGTTCTCGGCCACGGTCAGCTCGGACCACACCCCGGTGACGGCGGGCACGAACCCGATCTCATGCTGCGGTGGCGCGCTGACCTCCCCCGAGGTGGGCCGGACCGCCCCGGCCAGGCAGCGCAGCAGTGTCGACTTCCCGGCGCCGTCCCCGCCGACCACGGCGGAGACCTGCCCTTCCGGGACCTCCAGCGTCACGTCCCGGAGCGCGAGGTTGCCCCCGTACGCGACGGTGACCTCCCGCGCCCCCCAGTGCCGGCCGTTCCTCATCGCGCACCCCCGGCCTCGACGGAGGTGTCCGCGCCCTTGGCCGCCGGACGACTGGGCGCGAGGTCGCGCCGGAACCGCAGGACAGCGGAGCAGAACACCAGCGCCGCCATGCCCGCGAGTACGGTGAGCGGCAGCCACAGCGACGCGATGGGGGCGCCGCGCAGCATGATCCCGTTGGAGATCTGGATGAAGTACGTCAGCGGCAGCAGATAGCCGATCCAGCGCACCCCGACCGCCATCGATTCCAGCGGGAAGATCATCCCGGACAGCAGGATCTGCGGCAGCATCACCATCATGGCCATCTGGGTCGCCTGGCCCTGGTTCTGCGACACCGTCGAGACCAGCACGCCTATGCCGAGCACCGTGAACAGGAACAGCGCCGCGCCCAGCGCGAAGAGGACCACCGAGCCCTCGAACGGCACGCCGAACAGCAGGCAGCCGACCACCGTGACCACGACCATGTCCAGGGAGGCCAGCGCGAAGTACGGCGCGATCTTCCCGGCGATCACATCGGAGGGACGGAACGGCATCACCGCGAGCTGCTCCAGCGTGCCCGCCTGACGCTCGCGCACCAGTCCGATACTCGTGATGATGGTGCCGATGAACATCAGGATCAGGCCGACCAGCGCCGGGACCATCACCCACGAAGTCTCCAGGTCCGGGTTGTAGAGGACCTCCGCGTCTATGTCCCCGCCGCGCTGGGCCAGCTCCGCCACCGCGGCCTTGGCCACGAACAGCTGTGAGCCGTCCACCAGCGCCCTGGACCCGCCGTCCCCGGCGATCACCACGACGTCGGCCTCACCGTCCCGCAGTTGCTCGCGGGCTCCCGCCTCGTCACCCTGCGGGTCGACCTCCGCCACGTCGAACGGATCGCGGAGCTCGCCCGCGACCTGCTGCGCCTGAGGACCGACCACTCGCGTGGAAACGGTGTCGACGTTGAAACTGGCCGCGTACCCGAACACCACCAGCAGCACCAGCGGAAGCACGATGATCATCGCCACCGTACGCCGGTCCCGCCGAAGCTCGAGAAACTCCTTCACGATCATCGCCCACATTTCGGACTCTCCGTTTCTGCGGAGGACCTGCCCGCCGGCGCCAGAGACCGGTGACGGCCCGGAGACGATATCGGTAAATGATCAGGTGATGAAATAAGGATAGACTACCCATCTAGTCTGGTTCAACAGCTCTGAGAGAAGGCCATGGAAGTCCCACACGAACTGGTGCAGGCGGCGATACGGACCGCACACGAGCGGGGCATGGGCGTCGCCGACCTGCCGATCGCCGAGATCGCCGCAGCGGCCGGAATCTCGCGGAGCACGCTGTTGCGCCGGCTGGGGGGCACCAGGCGGACGCTCGACGAGGCGGTCCGCTCCGCGGGCGTCGACCCCGGCGGGCGGCCGCCCGTGCGGGACCGCGCCGTCGTCGCCGCGGCGACGCTCATCGGCGAGCACGGCCTCGCCGCGGCGACCCTGGAGGCGGTCGCCGCGGCGGCTGAGTGCTCCCTGCCCAGCCTGCACGCCGTCTTCGACGGCCGCGACGGCCTGCTCGCCGCCGTCTTCGAGCGCTACACGCCGGTGGCCGACCTGGAGGCCGTGCTCGCCGACACCCCCGACAACCCCGAGGAGACCGTCCGGCTGATCTACCGCACCTTCGTCGACGGGTTCAGCCGGGAGCCGCAGGTCTTCCCCGCCGTGCTCGCCGACGCGCTCGCCCGGCCCACGGGACCCGGCCGCGACCTCTGGATGCGCAAGGGGCTGCCGCGTCTGGTGGGCAGCGTCGGAGCCTGGCTGACCGCCGAGGTCGCCGCCGGCCGGTTCAAGCCGCTCCCGCTGCCGATCATGGCTCATCTGCTCATGGCGCCCCTCGGGACGCACCTGCTGGTGCGCCCCGCACTGGCGTCCTTTTTCGGGCCGGCGCTGCCGAGCGTCGACGAGGCCGTGGACTCCTTCGCACAGGCGTTTCTGGCGGCGGTCACCGCGGACGGCGTGCACAGCGATGCCCTGTGAGAGCCAGGCACACGAGTGAATTCCGCCGTACGGCAGGTCCGTACGGCTGCCGGGCGGCGCATACGGGAACCGCCCCGCGCACCGCGGTGACCGCACGGGGAGAGCCCGGGAGAACAGGAGCGGGAGGACGACGCTTCCCGGCCGGGCGCGGTGCCGGTCCAGCACGCGCGATGGCGGCGAGCCGATTGTCGAGCTGGATCCGGCCGCGCCCGGGACACGGCCCGGTCCTTCCGCCCGCCGGCGTCAGCGCCGCCGGCGGCGGGCGGGGCCGGAGAGCTGGTCCCACAGCTCCCGCTCCGGGCCCGACAGCGGCACGTCCGGCACCACCCGCTCCGGGTGGCCCGGCGGCGGCCCGGAGAGCGGGGTGCCGGGTGTGCCGGGGTACAGCAGCCTCGCGTACTCGCTGTTGTACAGGCCGTGGAAGCAGCAGCCGGTGACCAACAGGCCGCGCACGACGTCGGTCAGCAGGCCGCGGAGCAACCTGCGCAGCGTATGCGGCATGGTGTCCCCTTCACGAGCGAACGGTGGCCGGTGCCACGGTGCCGGGACTCAGCTGTCGAAGTGCGGCACGAGGCCCTCGGTCGGCGTCAGGCCCGCCACCGGGGACCATCTACGGCGGGGTGAGGTGTCTGTGGGAATCCGCGGACGGGTTCAGCTCGTTCATGTCGATTCCCTTCGGGGAGCGCCCCTGCCGAGGCAGTGGCGGAATCGGTGGGGAGGTTCAGCCGGCCCGGAGCACGCACAGTTCACCTCGCAGCCATTCGGTCATCTCGGTGCCGATGTCGAGCCCGTGTGCTCCGGTGAGGAGAGCCTGTTGGAGCTCGCGCACCGGGGCGGAGGGTTCCAGCAGCAGTTCCCGCCGCAACTGGGTACGCAGCCGTTGGTAGGTCTCCAGGGCGGCGCTGCGGCGTCCGACCCGGCCCAGCGCCAGCATGTACTGGAACTGGAACACCTCGTTCGTGGGGTAGCGGACCGAGAGGGCGGCGAGTTCGCCGATGATCTCGTGGTGCCTGCCGAGCCGCAGGTCCGCGTCGATCCGCTTGGACAGGCAGCTCAGTCGGGACTCCTCCAGGCGCTGCACCTGGGCCTGCAGCAGCGGCCCGGTGTCGACGTCGACGAGCGCCGGGCCGCGCCACAGCGCGAGCGCCTGACGGAACTGCTCGGATGCCGCCGCGTAGTCGCCGGTGCCCATCGACCGATACCCGCCGGCGGCCAGCAGGTCGTACTCGCGGGCATCGACCGCGGCCTTGCGGGCGTTGAGGCGGTAGCCGGCGCCCTCGGTCGACAGAATCTGCTTGGCGACGGCGAGGGCCTCCGCGTGGGTGCCGAGCAGCGCGGTGGCGATCAGGCTGCGCAACTGCATGATGTAGGTCTGGATGGTGGTCATGGCGCGGGCCGGCGGGTGCTCGCCCCACAGCTCCTCCAGCAGCGACCCGACCGAGATGACCTGGTCGGCGTTGGTCGCCAGCAGCGCGAGCACCTTGCGCGACTTGGGCGCCGTGGGCACTGCCGAGGCCTGCCCGTAGGTCAGGCAGAACGGGCCGAGTAGGTGGATCTCCATGGGATGCCGTCACCCCTTCGCCGCGAGAGCGGGCTCGCCCAGGGCCGGTATCCGTTCCCCGGGCGGACGGCTCGCACGGCACAGGGTCCCGATCAACCGGGTGAGCGTCGCGCTCGGTTCAAGGCCCAACTCCTCGAGGAAGGCCGCACGCAGCCGACCGAACACGCCGAGGGCCTCCTCCCTGCGCCCCAGCCGGTACAGCGCGATCACCCGTTGGGCGTGCAGGTGCTCGTGGAGCGAGTGGCGTGCGGTGAGCTCTTCCAGCTCGTCCAGGACCTCCGCGTTCCTGCCGAGGCGGAGTTCGGCGGAGATGCGCTGCACCACTGTGGCCAGCCGCTCTTCCTCCAGCCTCGCTATCTCGGCCCGCAGTATCGGGCCGTGGCGCATACCCGCGAGCATCGGCCCTCGCCACAGGGCGCTGGCACTCCGGAGCGTCCGGACGGCCATCGCGTCGTCGGTGCCGAGCGCCTGATGCCCGCGGGCCAGCAGCGTGCGAAAGACGTGCACATCGACGAAACGCGGTTCGAGGAGCAGCTGGTAGCCGCCGCGCATAGCGGCGATGACGTTCCCGTGCTCGCCCGCCGGCTGCTCGCGGGCGGCCGGCTGCAGGCTGCTGCGGAGCTCCAACAGGTAGTTGTGAAGCATGGTGGACGCGCTGCGCGGCGGTCGGTCGCCCCAGACTTCCTCCATCAGGTCCGGGGTGGCGACGAACCGATTGGTGTGCAGCGCAAGCAGCGCCAGAATTTGACGGGGCTTGTCACCCTTGGGGACCGACGCGGCGCCATCGGCGCACACCGTCATGTCCCCGAGCATCTTGATCTGGATCTTCATTGTTTTTCTCCCCCGCTTGCTGCAAGATCCCAACATGGCGCAAGCTCGATGAGAGCCGCCATCGCGAGCCTTCCACGCCCACGACCCCAGAGGCAGGGGCGTGCGGGGCAAGGGGAGGAATCCACAGGGGCCGCTGTGACGAATCCACAGCCGGTTCCCTTCCTGCTCAGCGGCAACACCAGTGTCCGGGCTCCTCATCCGCACAGGCCGGCTCTTCTGCCCGTCCCACCGGTCCCGGAGCACCTCGGCGTCGCCGCTGCCGTCGCACGTCTGGATCGTGGGGCCAGGCACTGGCCCCACGATTACGGAAGTGATCGGCAAGCCAATTCGCCCCCGATGCCCGCCTACTCCTCGTAGGCGTCCAGCGGCGGGCAGGAGCAGACCAGGTTCCGGTCGCCGTACGCCTGGTCGATACGCCGCACCGGCGGCCAGTACTTGTCCGCGGCCGAGACGCCGTCCGGGAAGACGGCTTCCTCGCGGCTGTACGCGTGCTCCCACGCACCGCCGAGCGCGCCCGCGGTGTGCGGGGCGTTCCGCAGCGGGTTGTCGTCCGCCGCCCACTCGCCCGAGCCGACCCGCTCGATCTCCGCACGGATGGCGATCATCGCCTCGCAGAACCGGTCGAGCTCGACCAGGTCCTCGCTCTCCGTGGGCTCGATCATCAGTGTGCCGGCCACCGGGAACGACATCGTCGGCGCGTGGAACCCGTAGTCGATCAGCCGCTTCGCGACGTCGTCGACGCTCACGCCGGTCGCCTTGGTCAGCGGCCGCAGGTCGATGATGCACTCGTGCGCGACAAGCCCGCCGGGACCGGTGTAGAGCACCGGGTAGTGCGGCTCGAGACGCTTGGCCACGTAGTTGGCGCTGAGTACGGCGACCTGCGTGGCCCGCTTGAGGCCCGCACCGCCCATGAGACGGACGTACGCCCATGAGATGGGCAGGATTCCCGCCGAGCCCCACGGAGCGGCCGAGATCGGGCCCACGCCCGTCTCCGGCCCGGCCGCGGGCTGCAGCGGGTGGTTGGGCAGGTACGGCGCGAGGTGCGCGCGCACCCCGACCGGGCCGACGCCGGGACCGCCGCCGCCGTGCGGGATGCAGAACGTCTTGTGCAGGTTGAGGTGCGAGACGTCACCGCCGAAGTGGCCCGGCTTGGCAAGCCCCACAAGCGCGTTGAGGTTGGCACCGTCCACGTACACCTGGCCGCCCGCGTCGTGCACCTGCGCGCAGATGTCGGCGACATGCTCCTCGAACACCCCGTGCGTCGAGGGGTACGTGATCATCAGCACCGCGAGCTCGTCGGCGTGCTGCTCGATCTTGGCCCGCAGATCCTCGACGTCGATCTCGCCGTCGTCCGCGGTCTTCACGACGACGACCTTCATACCGGCCATGACGGCGCTCGCCGCGTTCGTGCCGTGCGCGGAGGACGGGATGAGGCAGACGGTGCGCTGCTCGTCGCCGTTGGCCCGGTGGTAGCCGCGTACGGCCAGCAGACCGGCCAGTTCGCCCTGCGATCCGGCGTTGGGCTGCAGCGACACCTTGTCGTAGCCCGTGACCTCGGCGAGCTGCTCCTCCAGCTCGTGGATGAGCGTGAGATAGCCCTGCGCCTGCTCGGCGGGCGCGAAGGGGTGCAGCTGCCCGAACTCCGGCCAGGTGACCGGCTCCATCTCGGTGGTCCCGTTGAGCTTCATGGTGCAGGAGCCCAGCGGGATCATGCCGCGGTCGAGCGCGTAGTCACGGTCGGCGAGGCGGCGCAGATAGCGCAGCATCGCGGTCTCGGAGCGGTACTGGTGGAAGACCGGGTGCGTGAGGTACTCGTCGGTGCGCAGCAGCGCGGCGGGCAGCGTGTCCGCCGCCGTCGCCTCCAGCGCGGCCACGTCGCCCTCGACACCGAAAGCGGCCCAGACGGCGCCCAGTTGGGCCCGCGTGGTGGTCTCGTCGCAGGCCAGGGACAGGTGGTCGGCGTCGACGAGTCGGAGGTTGACCCCGCCCTCGCGCGCGGCCGCGACGAGCTCTGCGGCCCGGCCCGGCACCCACACGGTGAGCGTGTCGAAGTACGCCTCGTGGACGACCTCGACTCCGCCCGCCCGCAGCCCCTCGGCGAGGATCGTGGCGTACCGGTGGGTGCGCTGCGCGATGAGCCTGAGGCCCTGGGGCCCGTGGTAGACGGCGTACATCCCGGCCATCACGGCGAGCAGCACCTGCGCCGTGCAGATGTTGCTGGTCGCCTTCTCCCGGCGGATGTGCTGCTCCCGCGTCTGCAGGGCGAGCCGGTACGCCTTGTTGCCGTCCGCGTCGACCGAGACGCCGACGAGCCGCCCGGGCAGGCTCCGCGCGAACTTCTCCCGTACGGCCATGTATCCGGCGTGCGGTCCGCCGAAGCCCATCGGCACACCGAAGCGCTGCGTCGTTCCGACCGCGATGTCGGCGCCCAGCTCACCGGGCGAGGTGAGCAGCGTCAGCGCGAGCAGATCGGCGGCGACGGTGACGACCGCGCCCAGCTCGTGCGCCTGGTCGACGACGGGCTTGATGTCCCGTACGGCACCGGAGGCGCCCGGGTACTGGAGGAGCACCCCGTTGATTTCGCGCCCGGCCAGGTCGGCGGGAATGCCGTCGCTCAGGTCGGCCACGACGACCTCGGCGCCGGTCGGCTCGGCGCGGGTCCGGATCACGGCGATGGTCTGCGGAAGGGCGTCCGCGTCGACGAGGAACAGGCCCTTCTTGTTCTTGCCCATCCGCCGGGACAGCGCCACGGCTTCGGCGGCCGCCGTGCCCTCGTCGAGCAGCGAGGCCCCGGAGGTCGGCAGGCCCGTCAACTCGGCGACCATGGTCTGGAAGTTGAGCAGCGCTTCGAGCCGGCCCTGTGAGATCTCCGGCTGGTACGGCGTGTACGCGGTGTACCAGGCCGGGTTCTCCATGACGTTGCGCAGGATCACCGGGGGCGTGAACGTGCCGTAGTAGCCGAGGCCGATCATCGAATCGAGGACCTGGTTGCGGTCGGCGAGGGAGCGCAGCTCGGCCAGCACCTCGGCCTCGGTCCGCGCGTCCGGCAGTTCGAGCGCTTCGGTGTTCCTGATCACATCCGGGACCGCGATGGCCGTCAGCTCGTCGAGCGAGCCGTATCCGACCTGCGCGAGCATCTTGGCCCGGGCTTCGGTGCCGGGCCCGATGTGACGCTGCTCGAAGGGGATTCCCTGTTCGAGTACGGAGAGCGGAATGCGGTGGGCGGTCATTGCGGAGGCCTCCTGGTCTGACGACCTTCGAGGGGCACCACGGCACGGGTGCCCCGACGGCCTCCCCCTCTGTCATCTCAACCTGAGAGTTTCACCGGACCGCCGTGAAGGCGCACCGGCTTTCACCGTCGGTGAGAGCGGACCCCGTCGACACGACACGACACCCGCTCTGCTTTCCAGAGTGGCCTCGTCCGTGCGGTACGTGGGCCTGAGAGATTCCGGGGAGGATTTGCTCCTTCGGCGCCCTCCGTTGAAGCCTGGAGGACTCTCCCGCACGGGGTCAGCAGCCGTTGCCCAGGGTACCAGCGGGGTTCCCCCGAGTGGCCGCCCACCTCAAAGTGCTCTTTCGTAGTGCCTAGGGATGAGTTGCGAGCAGCTGGAGGGCCCGTGCAGACCGACATCGATCCGCGCAACCTGATAGGCCGCAGGGCGTTCGACCGCAACGGCTCCAAGATCGGCACCGTCGACGAGGTCTATCTCGACGACGCGACCGGCGTGCCGGAGTGGGCAGCCATACGCACCGGTCTGTTCAGCAGAGACGCCTTCGTACCCCTGGAGCCCAGCGAACTGGTCGAGGGCGCCCTGCGGATCCCCTACGACCGCGCCCTGATCAGGGACGCCCCCGACTTCGGCGTCGGCCGCCACCTCTCCCCCGAACAGGAACTCCAGCTCTACCACCACTACGGCCTCGACGTGGCACCTCCTCCTCCGTTCCCGGACCGTGACTTCGGCCGCCTGGCGGGCTCGGACGAGCCCTGAACGCCTCGCGGCACCCGGCCCGAGCACCCGGTCCAGAGTCTTCTAGGGTCTTCGCGACACCAGCGGCAGCGGATCCGCCGGCTCCAGCTCGGGATCGTCGGTCCGGAAGGTGCGCACCCGCCCGGGCTCAGAGTCGGGCGTCTCGAACCGCACCGTGACCCGCCCCAGCCCACTGCCCTGCACCCACCCGTGCCCGAACCCGGCATGCCGTACGTCGTGCCCCGCGGGCCACTTCCGCTCGGCAGGCGGCGCCGGCTCCTCCGCCGGCTCCTCCGCCTCCTGCTCGGCCGCGTGCTCCAGCTCCTCCGCGGCGGCCTGCGCCTGGGCGAAGAGATCCTCCTGCGTGTAGTCGGCGAGCCCCGAGACCCCGACCCCCAACAGCCGTACGCCTCCCGTGGTGTCCACAGACTCCAGCAGCCGCCCGGCCGCCTCCCGCACCACCGCCTGATCGTCCGTGGGCCCTCTCAGCGTCTCGGACCGCGTCAGCGTCGAGAAGTCGTACCGCCGCACCTTCAGGACGATCGTCCGCCCCGACAGCCGCGCGCCCCGCAGCCGCTGCACACACCGGTCGGCCAGCCGCTGCACCTCCATCCGGACCCGCACCCGGTCGTGGATGTCCACGTCGTACGTGTCCTCGACGGACACCGACTTGGTGTCCCGCTCGGCCACCACGGGCCGCCGGTCGTGCGCCAACGCCATGGCGTACAGCCCCACCCCGTGGGACTTCCCCAGGAGCCGCACGAGCTCGTCCTCGCCCGCATCGGCGATCTCCCCGACGGTGCTGATCCCGGCCCGCCGCAGATGGTCCCCGGTGGCGGGCCCCACGCCCGGCAGGATGCGCACCGACATGGGCGCGAGCAGCGTCCGCTCGGTCCCCGGCTCTATCAGCACGAGCCCGTCGGGCTTGGCCTGCTCGGAGGCGATCTTCGCGAGCATCTTGGAGCCGGCCAGTCCCACCGACCCGGTCAGCCCCGTCACCGTCCGGATCTCCGTGCGCAGTTTCCCCCCGGCCAACCGCGCCGAGTCCTCGTCCCAGGCCGCCTGCCCGGCCTCCAGGTCCACGAACGCCTCGTCCAGGCTCAGCGGTTCCACCAGCGGCGACAGATCCCGCAGCAGGCCCATCACCTGCTCGCTGATCTCCCGGTAGAGCCCGAAGCGGGGCACGAGATACGCGGCGTTCGGCGCCAGCCGGCGTGCCTGCGCCATGGGCATCGCCGAGTGCACTCCGAAGACCCGGGCCTCGTACGAGCAGGTGGCGACCACGCCCCGCGGCCCGAGCCCGCCCACGATGACCGCCTTCCCGCGCAGGCTCGGCTTGGCCGCCTGCTCCGCCGAGGCGAAGAAGGCATCCATGTCGAGGTGCAGGATCGTGGGTGCGGTTCTCACATGTCCGATGCTGCCCTACGCCACTGACAATGCCCCGGTACGCCGGGACATCACCTGTCGGACCTCGTGACGCGGACCGCCTTCGGACCGCACGGTCGGGGCAACTCGGACCGCAGGGTCGGGCCGCCTCAGACCGCCCGGTTACGGCGCCGCGCCAGCTCGTCCGCCGGATTCGGACCGACCAGCGTCTCCCCGGTGTCGACCCGCTCCCCGTGCAGCTGCGAGAGCGCACTCTCCACGTCCCGCCACACCACGCCCACGGCGATCCCGAAGATGCCCTGCCCGCCCTGGAGGAGCGCGTGCACCTCGTCGGGCGAGGAGCACTCGTAGACCGTCGCCCCGTCGCTCATCAGCGTCATCCGCTCCAGGTCCCGGAACCCGCGCTCGCGCAGATGCTGGACCGTGGTCCGGATGTTCTGCAGCGACACGCCGGTGTCGAGGAACCTCTTGACGATCTTGAGGACGACGACGTCCCGGAAGCTGTAGAGCCGCTGTGTGCCCGACCCGCAGGCGGACCGCACGCTCGGTTCGACCAGCCCGGTCCTGGCCCAGTAGTCCAATTGCCGGTAGGTGATGCCCGCGGCGGCGCACGCCGTGGGGCCGCGATAACCGACCTCCTCGGACGCCACCTCGCCGTCGCCCGGCACCGCCGTCGGCCGCTGTGTGTGATCGGCCGCGCTGCTGTGAAGCGGGTACGGGCCGCTGTCCCCCAGACTGCGTCCGGGGGCACCCCCAGCCGTACCGTCGCCGCTGCTTCTCACGCCGACCTCCGTCCTTGACCTGCCTTCACGACCGTAGGCAGTCACCAGGGGTGCGTCAACGATCGCCACACTCGGCACGCCGAGTGATAATCACCCTAGGAGTGGTTTCCCGTGTCCCACCGCGGGGAAAGGCTAGCCGAATGCTCTCGGGGCGGCCGCCGCACGGCCTGTCGTCCGGCGCTCCCGGAGGGTCACTGGCTGTTCGTCCCGAAGTCCTCGGGAGAGATCTGGTCGAGGAACTCGCGGAACTTCTCCACCTCGTCCTCCTGCTCGTCCGGGATAGCGATGCCGGCGTCGTCCAGGACCCCGTCGCTGCCGTAGATCGGCGTCCCGGTGCGCAGTGCGAGCGCTATGGCGTCGGACGGCCGGGCGCTCACCTCGACCCCGCTGGCGAACACCAGCTCCGCGTAGAAGACGCCCTCCCGCAGGTCCGTGATGCGTACTTCGGTCAGCTCCTGGCCGACGGCCTCCAGCACGTCCTTGAACAGGTCGTGGGTCAGCGGTCGCGCGGGAGCCATGCCCTGCTGCGCGAAGGCGATCGCCGTCGCCTCCCCCGGCCCGATCCAGATGGGGAGGTAACGGTCGCCTCCCACTTCACGCAGGAGCACGATCGGTTGGTTGGAGGGCATTTCGACCCGGACACCTACGACGTCGAGCTCGTTCACACAGCAACCCTAGGCCGTGCCCGGCACCTTTGGGTAGTCGGGCACGGAACGCGCGGTCGATCCCGCCTCCCGAGCGACCCTCGATATCACGGCAGCCGCACCCCGAGCGCCGACTGCACCAGCGCCGCGTGCAGCTTCACGGCGAGCCCCGCCAGCTCCTTGGTCTGGGCCTCCGCGTGTGCCCTGGTCTGCGGATTGCGGTGGCGCCGCAGCGGAGCCACCACCTGGTCGACGAGCCCGGCCTCGCGGTCGGCGGCGGCCTTCACGGCACGCAGATGCCGCGGCTCGATCCCGAACCGGCCCAGTTCCACCACGAGCCCGGCCACGGTCACCGCCTCGGCGTCGTAGACCCCGTCGGCCAGGGGCGCGATGAGCCCGTACGACTCCCACTCCTCGAGCTCCTGCTCACCGATCTCGGCCGCGGCCAGCAACTCGGCCCGGCCGATCCGGGCCACCGTCGGCCCCTCGGGCTCACCGCCGGCCTCACCGTCACGCTGACGCCCCAGGGACGGCAGTTGCACCGCCTCACCGCGCTCCGTGGCGTCCAGGTGCTCGCGGATCACCTTCAGGGGCAGATAGTGGTCGCGCTGCATCCTCAGGACGTGGCCGAGACGCTCGACGTCGTCCGGGCTGAACTTCCGGTACCCCGACGGGGTCCGCTGCGGCTCGATGAGCCCCTCCGACTCCAGGAAACGGATCTTGGAGACGGTGACTTCGGGGAACTCGTCGCGCAGCACGTTCAGCACCGTGCCGATGCTCATGAGCCCGTTGTCCGTGGCGGCGGTGCCGTGTCCGGCACCGCCGCTCGGTGTTCGAAGCATGGACCTTCCTGAGGGTCCCCCCGGACGGAGTTCGGGGGAGGGTCAGATGCCCCGCTGGCTCGCGTAGAAGACCAGCCGGTACTTGCCGATCTGCACCTCGTCGCCGTTCGACAGCGCGACCGAGTCGATCCGCTCCCGGTTGACGTACGTGCCGTTGAGACTGCCGACGTCCGCCACCGTGAACGAACCGTCGGGGGCGCGGCGGAACTCCACATGGCGGCGCGACACGGTCACGTCGTCGAGGAAGATGTCGCTCTGCGGGTGGCGGCCGGCGGTGGTCAGTTCGCCGTCCAGCAGGAAGCGGCTGCCCGAGTTGGGCCCGCGCCGCACCACCAGGAGCGCCGAGCCGAGCGGCAGCGCGTCGACGGCGGCCTGCGCCTCCGGAGAGAGCATCGGCATCTGCGTCTGGCCGGTGGCCTCGGCGTCGTAGGCCTCGAGGCCCGAGATGGAGATCGTCGAGGTGGTCTCCGAAGGCCGCTCAGGAGTCGCCCCGGCCCGCAACGGCGCACCGCAGTTGGAGCAGAAGCGGCTCGCCTCCGCGTTGCGGTTCCCGCACCTCGTACACACCAGGGCCGACATGGACGGATCCTCCTGCCGCGGCTGCCCCGCGGGGGCATTGGACGCATACGGATCGGAGGCAAACCCTCCACCCGCACTTGAGGCTGACGGTTCCCCGAAACCTATGCGGCCGGACTGGGCAGGGTCAACAGACGGCTCGCCCTGACCACCGGAAATGTCTCCGCCAGGACCACCGACCTGATCGCGGAACAGCGGGCGGTCCCCCTGCCCCTCGCCATCTCCATGGCGCGGTGCGCGGTGACGGGCAGTAGCACTGTCGTTGCCCTCTCGCGCGCTCTTGCCGAACAACTTCGCAAACAACTTCACGGGCGATTCCCCTTGACCGAAATAGACCCGCCCGTGGGGCAGGACGAACCCTGATTGCACACACCGGTCGAGCCGGACATCATCACAACGTCCGTGTCCACCAGACAGTTTCCACCACGCACCGCCCATTCGGTGCGTCGACCCCCCGCAACCTCATGCCCTCGCGGGGCGGTCCCCAAGCGCCCCCCGTTCACTGGGAGGACGACCGAGCGTAGTCAGGCTGCCTCGCCGGTCGCAAGGCATCCACGATGATCTTGTCCGAGCGTTCCACCGTGACAGTGGCCTGCTCCTTCTCCAGAGTCTGCACCACACCGCCCGGGATGTTGAGTGCCGGTTCGAGGTCCTGGGGCTTGCCGATGACCTTGAAACGATAAGGAGCGGTGATCTTGTTCCCGTCGACACCGACTCCGCCGTTCACGTCCGTCAGATAGGTGCCGGCGACGACCCGCACACCATTGATCTGGATCGCCTCGGCCCCGGCCGCGCGCAGCTCCTGGATCGCGTCGAGCAGCATGTCCGCCTCGACCGTTCCCTTCGTGTCCTCGATGGCCAACGTGATGCCGGGCCCCTGTGCCGCCACGGTGCCCGCCAGAATCCCGAGCTGCTTCTCCTTCTCGACCGTCTGCTTGCGGGCTTCCTCGGCCTGGTCCGAACTGTTCTCGAGTTCGGTGCGCTGACCTTCGAGACCCCGCTTCTCCTCCTCCAGACGCTGCGTACGGTCATCCAGTTCATCGAGGATGCGTACGAGATCTTCCTGGCGTGCGCCACGGAGGGCGCCGTCGCCGTCGCTGTTGGACGCGACCTGGACGGCAAGGCCGAAGCCGAGACCGAACAGCAGAAGGGCGACGATGAGTTGCGCACGCGACATGCGTGGCGGCCACAGGCCCTTCACCAGCCGCTGGCGGCCGGTCAACTTGGGTTCACCCTGCTCCGGCTCGGCTGCCGGCGTCTTCGGGGCGGCCGCGGTCACCTCTTCGGGCAGCTCTTTGCGCAGTCGGTTCTCGGGCGACTCGTTCTGGCTGCTCATCGGCCTCACGCCCGGAAGACGTGACGACGGATCGCCGCGGCGTTGGAGAAGATACGGATGCCGAGGACGACCACGACACCCGTGGAGAGCTGGGCGCCCACGCCCAACTTGTCTCCCAGGAAGACGATCAGCGCGGCCACGACAACGTTGGACAGGAACGACACCACGAAGACCTTGTCGTCGAAGATGCCGTCGAGCATCGCGCGCAGACCTCCGAACACGGCGTCGAGCGCCGCCACCACGGCGATCGGAAGATAGGGCTCGACCACCGCCGGAACCTCGGGCCGGACCAACAATCCAGCCACGACTCCCACGACGAGGCCCAGTACGGCGATCACGATGTGCCTTTCTCTGTGCTCGGTTCTGCTGTTCGTACGATCACACTCGGTGCGGCGGGCAACCGGATGTCGTCCTCGGCGGAAATGCTGGTCCTGATCCCGAAGTTCTCGTGCAGAGCGTTCAGGTACCGCCCGTCACCGCTGTTCTGGAACCTGGTACTCAGCCGCTTGCCGTCCCCGACGGCAAGCACCGTGTAGGGCGGCACCAGCGGCTTGTTGTCGACCAGTATCGCGTCACCCGCCGCCCTGATCGCGGACAGTGCCGTCAGCCGCTGTCCGTTGATCGAGACGGCCTCGGCACCCGACTCCCACAGCCCGTTGACCACGCGCTGCAGGTCGCGGTCCCGCACACGTCCGGTGTCGGAGAAGCCCGACGTCTCGCGTGCGTCTCCGTCCCCGCCCTGGTCGGCTTCCTTGGCGTCGTTCACGACGAGCTTCACACCAGGGCCGTGCACTTCGACCGCTCCGGCCAGGATCCCCACCAGCTCGCCCTGATCACCACCGTGCTTCTTCAGCGCCTCACGCTGCCGCGCGCTCACGTCGTCGCGGAGCTCGTCGATGCTGTCCTCGAGCTTTTCGGCCGCCGACGTCTCACGGTCGATGCGGTCGATGAGTTCCTCGCGCTCCTTGGCCACCACCGGGGCCGCTATCCGCGCCTGCGCCGCTCCCACGGTCACCACCAGGGCCGCGAGCACCAGACCGGCCGCGAGTCCGAGCTTCGCCCGCAGCGTCTTCGGCATGCCGCCGGCGCCTTCGGCCTTCTTACGCGCCGCCGCCTCGGCATACCCCTCGTCGAGGCTGTGGTCCATGACGTTGGTGAGCAGCGACATGGAGGCATCCGGACGCGTGGGGCGCGTGGGGGTGCTCCGAACGGGGGGCTGCTGCGGCATGCCGCACATCGTCCCACGTCGCGGCCAGTACCTCTGAACGGCCCCACCGGCGTGCCGAACGGGCCCTCTTCAGGGCACCGTCCGGCACGCGCGCGTGCCGCTCAGCGACCGGCGCTGTCCACCACGGACGACCATTCGTCGAGCAATGCCTGCGCGGACGCGTCGTCGGGCCCTTCGGCCCACAGATGCGTGACCGCCTCCGCCGGAGCCGGCAGAACCATCACCCAGCGCCCGTCGGTCTCCACCACCCGTACGCCGTCGGTCGTGTCCACGAACCGGTCACCGGCCGCTTCGACGACGCGCCGCATCACAAGTCCCTTGACCGCCCAGGGAGTCGCGAGATCGCGCTTGAGGACGTGCGCCCGCGGAATCCGCGCATCGATCTGACTGAGCGTGAGCTGCGTCCGCGCCACCAGGCCGATGAGCCGCACAAAGGCCGCGCTCCCGTCGAAGACACTGCTGAACTCGGGAACGATGAAACCGCCGCGACCGTCGCCTCCGAAGATCGTCGACTCCTCGCGTCCGACCCTGGTCAGATCGTCCGGGGACGTGGTCGTCCAGTCGACCTGGGTTCCGTGGTACGCCGCCACCTGCTCGGCGATCCTCGTCGTCGTCACCGGCAACGCCACCCGCCCGCTGCGCCGTTCGGCGGCCACCAGGTCGAGCATGACGAGCAGTGCCCGGTCGTCCTCGACGATCCGGCCCTTCTCGTCGACGAGCGACAGCCGTTCGCCCACCGGGTCGAACCGCACCCCGAACGCGGCACGCGAAGACGCCACGATCTCCCCGAGCCGCACCAGCCCCGACCTGCGCGCGTCGGCGGTCTCCGTGGGCCTGGACTCGTCAAGCCCGGGATTGATGGTCAGCGCGTCGACACCGAGCTTGCCCAAAAGGCTGGGCAGCACCAGTCCGGCGCTCCCGTTCGAGGCGTCCACGACCACCTTCAGCCCGGACTCGGCAACACCCGTGGTGTCGACATTCCTGAGCAAGGAACCCGTGTACGAGTCGAAGACGCTGGCCGGGAAGTGCAGATCACCGATCTCTCCAGGGAACGCGCGCCGGTACTCCTGCCGCGCGAACACCCGGTCCAGCTTCCGCTGACTCCCCTGCGACAGATCCGCTCCGCGTCCGTCGAAGAACATGATGTCGACGGAGTCCGGCACCCCGGGCGTGGTCCGGATCATGATCCCGCCGGCACTGCCCCGCGCGGTCTGCTGCCGCGCCACCGGCAACGGCACGTTCTCCAGATCGCGTACGTCGATGGCGCTGGCCTGCAACGCGGAGATGACCGCACGCTTGAGCGCGCGGGCACCCCTTGAGTGGTCACGGGCCGTCGTGACGGTGGAGCCCTTCTTGAGGGTCGTCGCATAGGCCCCCGCGAGACGCACGGCGAGCTCGGGCGTGATCTCCACATTGAGGATCCCGGACACTCCGCGGGCTCCGAAGAGATGCGCCTGGCCCCGGGACTCCCAGATGACCGACGTGTTGACGAAGGCGCCGGCCTCAATGGTCTTGAAGGGATAGACCCGCACGTTGCCCTGCACGATCGATTCTTCGCCGACGAGGCACTCGTCCCCGATGACGGCGCCGTCCTCGATGCGCGCGGCCCGCATGATGTCCGTGTTCTTTCCGACGACGCAGCCACGCAGATTGCTGTGCTGGCCGATGTACACGTTGTCGTGCAGCACGGCCTTGTGCAGGAAGGCCCCCGTCTTCACGACGACGTTCGATCCCACCACGGTGTGCTCGCGGATTTCGACGTCGGCCTCGACCTTGGCGTAGTCCCCGATGTAGAGCGGGCCTCGCAGCACCGCGTCGGGATGCACTTCGGCACCTTCGGCAACCCACACCCCGGGCGAGATCTCAAAACCGTCGAGCTCGACGTCGACCTTGCCCTCCAGGACATCGGCCTGCGCCTTCACGTAGCTCTCATGGGTGCCGACGTCCTCCCAATAGCCCTCGGCGATATAGCCGTAGATCGGCTTGCCCTCCTTCATCAGCTGAGGGAAGACATCGCCGGACCAGTCGACGGAGACATCGGCCTCGACATAGTCGAAGACCTCGGGCTCCATGACGTAGATGCCCGTGTTCACGGTGTCCGAGAAGACCTGGCCCCAGGTCGGCTTCTCAAGAAAGCGCTCGACCTTGCCCTCTTCGTCCACGATGGTGATGCCGAATTCCAACGGATTCGGCACGCGAGTCAAACAGACAGTGACCAGCGCACCCTTTTCCTTGTGGAAATTGATCAGATCCGTGAGATCGAAGTCGGTCAGAGCATCACCGGAGATCACGAGGAAGGTGTCGTCCTTCAACGCCTCCTCGGCGTTTTTGACGCTACCGGCAGTACCGAGTGGCTTCTCCTCATTGGCATAGGTGAGCTCCATCCCGAGCTCTTCACCGTCACCGAAGTAGTTCTTGACCAGAGAGGCCAGGAACTGGACGGTTACGACGGTTTCGTTTAGCCCATGCCGCTTGAGCAGCCGTAGCACATGCTCCATGATCGGGCGATTGGCCACGGGCAGGAGCGGCTTGGGCATGCTTGAGGTCATGGGGCGAAGGCGTGTGCCTTCGCCTCCGGCCATCACGACGGCCTTCATGTCGGAAGCGTCCTCCTTGAAGAGACGACGGTCTAGCCGACTTCACCCGTCAGATTGTCCCGCACATTCTGCTTGCGGGCCATCAGAGGCCACTAACGGCCGCCCATTCGGCGAGCTCAATCGGCCGTGGTGTCCGCGCGGACAAGGCGGCGGACCTGAACCACGTAGAGGATCCCTGCCCACCAGTAGAGCGTTGTACCCCATCCTGCGAACGCCCATCCGAAAATAGCAGCGAGTGACGCAAGCCATCCACTTCCGTCACTGAGCAGCAGCAACGGGAAGGCGTACATCAGGTTGAACGTAGCAGCCTTCCCAAGGAAGTTCACCTGCGGTGGCGGATAGCCGTGCCGTCTGAGGATGCCCACCATCACCAGCAGAACCAGCTCACGTGCCAGCAGGACAGCTGTCAGCCAGAGCGGCAGAATCTCGCGCCAGGTGAGACCGACCAAGGTCGACAGAATGTAGAGCCGGTCGGCCGCGGGATCCAGTAGCCGGCCGAGGTTGCTGATCTGGTTCCAGCGGCGGGCGAGCTTGCCGTCCAGATAGTCGCTGATACCACTCAGCATGAGCACCAGGAGCGCCCAGCCGTCACTCTCGGGCCCACCGAACTCCGGCCTGAGGATCAGCCACAGGAACAGCGGCACGCCCGCGAGACGCGCCATGCTGAGGATGTTCGGGATGGTGAGGACCCGGTCTGTCTGGACGCGGGTCTCCTGGACCTCCACCCGGGCCTCCTGTGGGAACGTGCCAACGATGCCTCCTGACCTTACCCCCACGCATCCGCCCACAGCGCGGAGGGGTTCGAATAACCTCCCCATAAACGCAGAAAAACCCCGCACCATAAGGTGCGGGGTTCTCCCGTTATCAAAATTCGTTCGGCGGCGTCCTACTCTCCCACAGGGTCCCCCCTGCAGTACCATCGGCGCTGTAAGGCTT
>NZ_JBFAHW010000089.1:0-44125 GCF_040654355.1 Streptomyces sp. NPDC050704
GGGCGCCGGCACGCGCCCCGACGCAGGGCCTTCGCCCTTCCCCGTCACCCCCGGCCAGCGCGGCTTCCTGCTCGCCGAAGCGCCGTCGAGCAGGCCCTCGCCCGCTGGCGGGAGATCACCGACCAGCAGTGGGCCAGATTCGCCGCGGGCGAGACGGACTGGATCGGGCAGCGCCGGGACCGGGTCAGGGTCTTCCTGGGGGAGACGCTGACGGACGCCGAGTCCGACGCCTGGTTCCACCGGTACATCGCCCACTACGAGACGGCCTGGGCGCTGTTCCCGGACGTGCTGCCCGCCCTGGACACGCTCGCGGCCAGCCACCGGCACGCCGTGCTGTCCAACTCCAGCCTCCAGGTCCAGGACCGCAAGCTCCGCGTCCTCGGCGTGCACGACCGCTTCGAGTCGGTGCTCTGCGCGGCCGAACTGGGCGTCTCCAAGCCCGCGGCCGAGGCGTTCCACGCGGCCTGCGAAGCGCTGGAACTGCCGCCCCACGAGGTCGCGTACGTAGGGGACCACCCGGAGATCGACGGGCAGGGCGCTGCCGACGCCGGGCTCTTCTCGGTCTGGATCGACCGCACGGGCGTGAGCGCGGTCACGGCCGAGGCCGGGGACACCGCGCCGGACCGGCCGACGGATCGGTTCGTCGGCCTGCGCCGCATCGTCTCGCTGGGCGAACTTCCCGCGATCCTCCGGCCCGATACCCGTTTTGGAGCGCCGTCCACCTTCAGGTAATGTTCTTCCTGCGCCGCCGGACAGCGGGCCGAAAGGCCGGACATCGGAGGCGCACACTAAAACAAGATCCCCGACGGGGGTTGTGTTTCAGTGGCCTATGGTGTAATTGGCAGCACGACGGTTTCTGGTTCCGTTAGTCTAGGTTCGAGTCCTGGTAGGCCAGCTCGCAGAGCTCATCTGCACATGCGGAGACCAGCTCCGTGAGGCCCCCGTTGTGTAGCGGCCTAGCACGCCGCCCTCTCAAGGCGGTAGCGCCGGTTCGAATCCGGTCGGGGGTACAGATCCTTCCCAGGGGGACAGTTCGGGTCGCACCCGCTGACCCTCATGCAGGATCGCTAGGGCCCCCGTTGTGTAGCGGCCTAGCACGCCGCCCTCTCAAGGCGGTAGCGCCGGTTCGAATCCGGTCGGGGGTACTCACGGTGGTATAGACCACCTTTGGGCTATGGTGTAATTGGCAACACGACGGTTTCTGGTTCCGTTGTTCTAGGTTCGAGTCCTGGTAGCCCAGCTGGACCACTTGTGGTCCGCGCCCCCGTTGTGTAGCGGCCTAGCACGCCGCCCTCTCAAGGCGGTAGCGCCGGTTCGAATCCGGTCGGGGGTACATGAACGAAGAAGCCCTCCCCAACAGGGGAGGGCTTTTCTGTGTCGAGCTGCGGGACAACGTCAACTGCCGCCGGTCGCTGCGGCGTTGAAGCGACCGGCAGGGTGAAGTCGGTGCCGCTGGTCAGCCCGTGCGGCGCAGCGCCTCCGAGAGGCGCGCGGCCGCGTCGATGACCGCCTGGGCGTGCATCCGGCCCGGGTGGCGGGAGAGGCGTTCGATCGGTCCGGAGACCGAGACGGCGGCCACCACGCGGTTCGAGGGTCCGCGCACCGGCGCGGAGACGGACGCGACACCCGGCTCGCGCTCGCCGATGGACTGGGCCCAGCCCCTGCGTCGTACGCCCGACAGGGCCGTCGCGGTGAAGCGGGCGCCCTGGAGTCCGCGGTGCAGGCGCTCCGGCTCCTCCCAGGCCATCAGGATCTGGGCCGAGGAGCCGGCTTTCATGGTGAGCGTCGAGCCGACCGGGACCGTGTCCCGCAGGCCGGACAGGCGCTCGGCCGCGGCGACGCAGATACGCATGTCGCCCTGGCGGCGGTAGAGCTGCGCGCTCTCGCCGGTGAGATCGCGGAGGTGGGTGAGCACCGGGCCCGCCGTCGCCAGCAGGCGGTCCTCGCCCGCGGCCGCGGCCAGCTCGGCCAGCCGAGGGCCGAGAATGAAACGGCCCTGCATGTCACGCGCCACCATCCGGTGGTGTTCAAGTGCCACGGCGAGGCGATGTGCCGTGGGCCGTGCCAGTCCGGTCGCCGCGACCAGGCCCGCGAGGGTGGCCGGACCGGACTCCAGAGCGCTCAGGACAAGGGCTGCCTTGTCCAGAACGCCGACGCCGCTACTGTTGTCCATGAAACGATACTCGCGTCTCACTCTGTGAAACGCAAGTTCAATTTTCGGTGGAACGCGCCACCCTGGTATACACAGCGGCCCGCGGACCAACGGGCCCGGCGGAAGGCGTCCGGTACATGGGGTATGGACGTGCCGCCTCGGAAATCTCTAGTTGGGCCGGCGCCACACAGGCCGGCCGGAGGGAAAGCGATGGGTAGGACACTCGCGGAGAAGGTCTGGGACGACCATGTCGTCCGGCGCGCGGAGGGCGAGCCCGACCTTCTCTTCATCGATCTGCACCTGCTGCACGAGGTGACCAGCCCCCAGGCCTTCGACGGCCTCCGCAAGGCGGGGCGCCCCGTGCGCCGTCTCGACCTCACCATCGCGACCGAGGATCACAACACCCCGACCCTCGACATCGACAAGCCCATCGCGGACCCGGTCTCCCGGGTCCAGCTGGAGACGCTGCGCAAGAACTGCGCCGACTTCGGCGTGCGCCTGCACTCGCTGGGCGATGTCGAGCAGGGCGTCGTCCACGTCGTGGGGCCGCAGCTGGGCCTGACCCAGCCCGGCGCCACCGTCGTGTGCGGTGACTCCCACACCTCCACGCACGGCGCCTTCGGCGCGCTGGCGTTCGGCATCGGCACCTCGCAGGTCGAGCACGTGCTGGCCACCCAGACGCTGCCGCTGGCCCGCCCCAAGACCATGGCCATCACCATCGACGGCGAACTTCCCGACGATGTCACGGCCAAGGACCTGATCCTCGCCATCATCACGAAGATCGGCACCGGCGGCGGCCAGGGCTACATCCTGGAGTACCGCGGCTCGGCCATCGAGAAACTCTCGATGGAGGCCCGGATGACCATCTGCAACATGTCCATCGAGGCCGGCGCCCGTGCGGGCATGATCGCCCCCGACGAGACCACCTTCGCCTACCTCAAGGGCCGCGCCCACGCCCCCGAGGGCGAGGACTGGGACGCCGCCGTCGCGTACTGGAAGACCCTGAAGTCGGACGAGGACGCGGAATTCGACGAGGAGGTCGTCATCGACGCCGCCTCCCTCGCGCCGTTCGTCACCTGGGGCACCAACCCCGGCCAGGGAGCGCCGCTTTCGGCGGCCGTCCCCGATCCTGCTTCGTACGAGGACGCTTCGGAGCGCCACGCCGCCGAAAAGGCCCTGGAATACATGGGGTTGACCGCCGGACAGCCGCTGCGCGACATCAAGGTCGACACCGTCTTCGTAGGTTCGTGCACCAACGGCCGTATCGAGGACCTGCGTGCCGCGGCCGCGATCGTCGGGGGCCGCAAAGTCGCCGACGGCGTACGGATGCTGGTGGTCCCCGGCTCCGCGCGGGTCGGTCTGCAGGCCGTCTCCGAGGGCCTGGACCTGGTCTTCAAGGAGGCCGGCGCCGAATGGCGGCACGCGGGCTGCTCGATGTGTCTGGGCATGAACCCCGACCAGCTGGCCCCCGGTGAGCGCTCCGCGTCCACCTCCAACCGCAACTTCGAGGGCAGGCAGGGCAAGGGCGGCCGTACGCACCTGGTCTCGCCGCAGGTCGCCGCCGCCACCGCCGTGCTGGGCCATCTGGCCTCCCCGGCGGACCTGTCCGACGCCGACGCCCGTACGCCCGCTGGAGTCTGATCAGTCATGGAAGCATTCACCACGCACACCGGCCGGGCCGTCCCGCTGCGCCGCAGCAACGTCGACACGGACCAGATCATCCCCGCCCACTGGCTCAAGAAGGTGACCAGGGACGGCTTCGAGGACGGGCTGTTCGAGGCCTGGCGCAAGGACCCCTCCTTCGTCCTCAACCGGCCCGAGCGCGAGGGCGCCACGGTCCTGGTCGCCGGTCCCGACTTCGGTACGGGCTCCTCTCGCGAGCACGCCGTGTGGGCCCTGCAGAACTACGGCTTCAAGGCCGTCATCTCGTCCCGCTTCGCCGACATCTTCCGCGGCAACTCGCTCAAGAACGGCCTGCTCACGGTGATTGTGGAGCAGAAGATCGTGGACGCGCTGTGGGAGCTCACCGAGAAGGACCCGGGGGCCGAGATCACGGTCGACCTGGAGGCCCGTGAGCTGCGCGCCGAGGGCATCACGGCCGCCTTCGAGCTCGACGAGAACGCCCGCTGGCGGCTGCTGAACGGGCTGGACGACATCTCCATCACCCTCCAGAACGAGGCGGACATCTCGGCGTACGAGGCCAAGCGGCCCTCGCACAAGCCGCGGACCGTCCAGGTCTGATCCGGCCCGCAGTCCGCAAGGCTGATTCCAGCCATCGCAACAGGCCTCTGTACCCCCAATCGTGGACGGTTGGGGGTACATCTGTGTGCGCCTTCGGAAGACCTGTTCAGGCCCTCGTGATTGGCCTCAACTGCCCTTGTTTCAAGGGGGCTTGATGGGGTAGCCGAGCAGCGGCAGAGCCTTGTGGGAAGGTGCGCGGGAGGCCCTCGGGAGGCGGTAGTTACCCCCTGCGCAGGCGACAACTCGCCCCAGATGGCACAATCTGTGCATGGAACACGACGGCCAACTCGAGCTCTATACGGCAGTCGCGTCCCAACTCAAGGAAGCGCACGCAAGGGTGCGCGCACTGCAAGTCCCGGAGGGCGTACGGATGGCGCTGACCCGGAAGCTGCTGGTCATTACGGCCGTGGCCAAACACGATCTCGCCGATGCGACAAGGCGTCTGGAGCGGTTCACCACGGACCTCGACGAGGGCCGATTCCCCGAAGAGGACCGCTGAGGAACTCAACACCAGCCCGAGTTCGTTGCGGCACAAGGGTGATTAGCCCGTTTCGTGTTTGATTTGCGGTATATATCTGCCTAACGTGCGAAAAAGCTTGAACACTTTCGTTCTGGCAATGTCTCCGAAGGGGAAGACGTGAACAAGGCGCAGCTCGTAGAAGCGATTGCGGACAAGGTCGGCGGGCGTCAGCAGGCCGCCGACGCGGTCGACGCAGTACTGGACGCCATCGTCCGTGCAACTGTGGCCGGAGAGCGAGTCTCGGTCACCGGCTTCGGTTCCTTCGAAAAGGTGGACCGTCCGGCCCGCTACGCGCGCAACCCGCAGACCGGGGAGCGCGTCCGGGTCAAGAAGACCTCCGTGCCGCGTTTCCGCGCGGGCCAGGGTTTCAAGGACCTGGTGAGCGGCTCGAAGAAGCTCCCGAAGAACGACGTCGCGGTCAAGAAGGCGCCCAAGGGCAGCCTGTCCGGCGGTGCTTCCGCCACGGTCAGGAAGGCCGCGGCCAAGAAGGTGACCACCGCCAAGAGGGCGACGGCGGCGAAGAAGGCCACGCCGGCGAAGAAGGCGCCCGCGAAGAAGACCACGGCGACCGCCAAGAAGACCACCGCCACGGCCAAGAAGACGACCGCCAAGAAGACCACGGCGACCGCCAAGAAGACCACGGCCAAGAAGACCACCGCCAAGAAGGCGGCGGCCAAGAAGACGCCGGCGAACAAGGCGGTGGCCAAGAAGGCCCCGGCCAAGAAGTCGACGGCTCGCAAGACCACCGCCAAGAAGACCACCGCCCGCCGGTAGTCACGGGCGCTGGGACACTCACGCGCCGGGCCGGGCTCCCTCTGGGGAGCCCGGCCCGCGGCGCGTTCGGAGGGGTCCGCGGCTTCGGAGGGCGCGCGACAGGGCTTACGGCAGAGGGCTGGCTGCGGCAGGGCCGCGGCAGCTTCGGCCTCAGAAGGTCTGCAGCGTGATGAGCGTGATGCGCCGGGCTTCGTTCCCGCCCTTGCTCTCGCCCTCGGCCTCACCTTCGCCCTCGACCTCGATCCGCACCCGCTGCCCCGGGCGCAGCAGCCGGAGCCCGCCCTTGTCGAACGCCGGGGCGTCGAAGGGCACCGGGGTGCCGTCGTCGAGCAGCACCTGGCCGCTGCGGGTCTCGGGGTCGTACGTGTACGCGGTCGCCTGCATGGCGCAAGCGTAGGCGCTCCGCTCGGGGCGGTACGGACTCAGGGGTGCCCCGTAAGGGGCGCGGGGAACTGCGCGACCAGCCCCCACCGGGCCGCGCCCGCGGCGGAGCCGCACGTAGATACAGCAGCAGCGTCCTTCCAGCGGAGCGCTCAGGCCGCCTTCAGGCGCTCCACCGCCGCCGCCGTACGCGGGCCCACGCCCAGGGAGAGGGCCGCTCGCAGGTCGGCGCCGGTGTCCACGTCCTGGCGTACGGAATCCACCGAGGCCAAGAGGAGTTCGGTGGCTCCGGACGCGCGATGGCGGGCTCGGGAACCGGTGCCGAATGCGGGGAGCAATTCACGGTCGGCGGAGGCGGCCAGAAGAGTTGTGCCGATTCCGGCGGCGTCCGGGAGGAAAGCGCGGGGGAATTCGGCGGCCGTGTCGAGGACGCGGGCCAATTCCAGGGGGCGCAGCGCGGGCAGATCGGCGTTCAGGGCCGCCAGCGGGCTTTGGGGGCTTCTGGCGCGTACCACCGTCGCCGCATGCGCCAGAGCGGCGTTCAGGCCGCCTTCCGGCTCGTCCGGGACGATCCGGGCGCCCAGCGCGGCCAGCTCCCGCCCGGCCAGTACGTCGCCCGTGACGACCGCCACATCCCCGACCGCGGGGCAGGCCAGCGCGGCGGCCACGGTGTCCTGCGCGAAGGCGAGGGCGAGGCCGGGGCGCAGACCGTCGGCCGCCGTGTCCGCGAGCCTGCTCTTCGCCCGCGACAGGGCTTTCAGGGGTATGACCAAGGTCCACTGCACGAGCGCTCCGTCCCTCCCTTGTCGCGCCCATTGTGACCTGGGCACCGGAGTGGGCATGTCGTCGGGGCGTACGGTGTTCTCGACAGACAGTCGGCCCGGGGCGACACTTGTGCGGCACCCCAGGCCCTGGAGGAAGGTGTCCGCGTGTCCCGCCGCAGAATCGGCTTCTGGTACCGCTTCTCAGCGGTCCTGTGCAAACCGCCGCTGGTGGTTCTGATCAAGCGGGACTGGCGTGGAATGGAGAACATTCCGGCCGAGGGCGGATTTATCACCGCGGTGAACCACAATTCTCACGTGGACCCGTTCGCGTACGGACACTTTCAGTACAACACCGGCCGGGTTCCGCGATTCCTCGCCAAGAGCGGGCTTTTCAGCAAGGGTTTCGTGGGGGCGGCGATGCGTGGGACCGGCCAGATCCCGGTGTACCGCGAGAGCACCGACGCCCTGAGCGCCTACCGGGCGGCGATCGACGCCGTGGAGCGCGGGGAATGCGTCGCGTTCTATCCCGAGGCCACCCTCACCCGCGATCCCGACCAGTGGCCGATGACCGGCAAGACGGGTGCCGCACGGGTCGCCCTGCAGACCAAGTGCCCGGTGATTCCGGTGGCTCAGTGGGGCGCCAACCTGCTGCTGCCCCCGTACGCCACGAAGCCCGACATCTTTCCGCGCAAGACGCACCACGTGCTCGCGGGCCCGCCCGTGGACCTCTCGCGCTTCTACGACAAGGAGATGACCCCCGAACTCCTGAAGGAGGCCACCGAGGTCATCATGGCCGCGATCACCGAGCAGCTGGAGGTGATCCGCGGCGAGAAGGCGCCCACGACGCGGTACGACCCGCGCCAGGT
Organism: Streptomyces sp. NPDC050704; assembly: GCF_040654355.1. Lineage (NCBI taxonomy): Bacteria > Bacillati > Actinomycetota > Actinomycetes > Kitasatosporales > Streptomycetaceae > Streptomyces > Streptomyces sp. NPDC050704. The sequence goes on from NZ_JBFAHW010000089.1 coordinate 7,699, forward strand.
ACGCGTCGAACAGCGGCGCATGACGCGGTCCCAGGAAAAGCGGGCGAGGGCGGAGCGGGAGAACGCGGCGCGGGAAATCGCGACGCGGGAGAAAGTGGCGCGGGAAACGGTGGCGCGGGAAACAGTGGCACTGGAAAAGGCAGAGCAGGAAGAGGGGCACGGCAAGTGACGACATCCGGCAAGCCTGTCAAGGCGGCCGTCTTCGGGACCGGGTCGTGGGGCACGGCCTTCGGCATGGTGCTCGCCGACGCCGGGTGCGACGTGACGCTGTGGGGACGGCGGGCCGAACTCGCCGAAGCGGTCAACTCGACGCGTACCAACCCCGATTACCTGCCGGGCATCGAGCTGCCGGTGAACGTACGGGCCACCACGGACGCCGCCGAGGCCGCGCGCGACGCCGACTTCACGGTGCTCGCCGTGCCCTCGCAGACCCTGCGCGGCAACCTCGCCGAATGGACCCCGCTGCTCGCCCCGGACACCGTTCTCGTCTCCCTCATGAAGGGCGTCGAGCTCGGCTCCGCGATGCGGATGAGCGAGGTCGTCGAGGACGTCGCGAAGGTCGGTGCCGACCGGATCGCCGTGGTCACAGGACCCAACCTGGCCCGTGAGATCGCGGCCCGGATGCCGGCCGCCGCCGTGGTCGCGTGCAGCGACGAAGCGGTGGCCCGGCGCCTCCAGGCCGCCTGCCACACGCCGTACTTCCGCCCGTACACCAACACCGACGTGGTGGGCTGCGAACTCGGCGGCGCCGTCAAGAACGTCATCGGTCTCGCCGTCGGCATCGCGGACGGCATGGGACTCGGCGACAACGCCAAGGGGTCCCTGATCACACGGGGGTTGGCGGAGACGACCCGGCTCGGGCTCGTGATGGGCGCCGACCCGCTGACCTTCGCCGGGCTCGCGGGCCTGGGCGACCTGGTGGCGACCTGCTCCTCGCCGCTCTCCCGCAACCACACCTTCGGCACCAACCTGGGCAAGGGCATGACCCTCCAGGAGACCATCGCGGTCACCAGGCAGACCGCCGAGGGCGTCAAGTCCTGTGAGTCCGTACTGGACTTGGCGCGCCGGCACGGTGTCGACATGCCCATCACCGAGACGGTCGTCGGCATCGTCCACGAGGGCAAGCCGCCGGTCGTCGCCCTCAAGGAGCTGATGTCGCGCAGCGCCAAGCCCGAACGGCACTGAGTGACCCCGCCGGGGGCCGCTGTATCAGGGCACTACCAACGGGTACTCTCAACGCGATATGAGCACTGAGAACCTTCCCCAGAGCCCTGAGCAGCCGCCTCGCAAGCCGCGCGTGGCCGTCGTCTTCGGCGGGCGCAGCTCCGAACACGGGATCTCCATGGTCACCGCCGGAGCGGTCCTGCGGGCCATCGACCGGACCAAGTACGACGTCCTGCCGATCGGAATCACCCGGGAAGGCCGCTGGGTGCTCACCGCCGACGACCCGGAGCGGATGGCGATCACCGAGCGCCGTACGCCCGATGTCGAGGAACTCGTGGAGTCGGACGCGGGCGGCGTGATCATGTCCGTCGACCCCGCCAACCGCGAAGTCGTCTACAGCGAGCCCGGTTCGGTCCCCAAGGCGCTCGGCGAGGTCGACGTCGTCTTCCCGATGCTGCACGGCCCGTACGGCGAGGACGGCACCCTCCAGGGCCTCTTGGAGCTCTCCGGTGTCCCGTACGTCGGTTCCGGTGTGCTCGCCTCGGCCGTCGGCCAGGACAAGGAGTACATGAAGCGGGTGTTCACCTCCTTCGGGCTGCCCGTCGGCCCGTACGTGGTGATCCGCCCCCGCGAATGGGAGCTCGACGAGTCCGCGGCCCGCAAGAAGATCATCGACTTCGCGGGCGAGCACGGCTGGCCGCTCTTCGTGAAGCCCGCGCGCGCGGGGTCGTCGATCGGCATCACCAAGGTCGACGACCTGGGCGGCCTCGACGAGGCGATCGCGGCGGCCCAGCACCACGACCCGAAGATCCTCGTGGAGGCGCTGCTGCGGGGCCGCGAGATCGAGTGCGGGGTCCTGGAGTTCGAGGACGGGCCGCGGGCCTCCGTGCCGGCCGAGATCCCGCCGGTGCAGTCGCACGCGTACTACGACTTCGAGGCGAAGTACATCGACTCGACCCCCGGCCTCGTCCCCGCCCCGCTGACGCCCGAGCAGACCGCCGAGGTCCGGCGGCTCGCCGTCGAGGCCTTCGACGCCGCGTCCTGCGAGGGTCTGGTCCGCGCGGACTTCTTCCTCACCGAGGACGGCGAGTTCGTGATCAACGAGATCAACACGATGCCCGGCTTCACCCCCATCTCCATGTACCCGAAGATGTGGGAGGCGACCGGCGTCCCGTACCCGGAACTGGTCGACCGCCTGATCCAGGCGGCACTGCGCAGGCCGACGGGGTTGCGCTAAAACGCGCCCTTGTGGGGGCGCCCCGTAGGGGCGCGAGGAACTGCGCGACCAGCCACAACGAACCCGCAGCCAACGACCAACCGCAGTCTTCTCAGTCGGCGATCCCCTCGGGGATCGCCGACTTGATGGCCCCGGCCAGGTCGACCAGAACGGTGGACGTGTCCGGCCCCTTGTCCACGGTCACCTCGACGTACGCAAGACGCGACGCACTGGTGAACCGATACGCCCCACCGCCCCGCTCCTCCATCAGCCAGTCGACACCGTTCACCCCACCGGCGACCGCATCCGCGTCACCGCCCTCGGCGACCTTCGGGTCGATCATCTTCGGCGGCCGCTCGACACCGCAGCGCAGTATGATCGCCGGGCTTCCCCAGCCCGCGGTCAGTGTCGACCGGGGCTCGGGATCCTTCCGGTCGAGGCCGTCCACTTCTCGCGGCAGCCGCTTGTCCAGGTTCTGGCACAGCTCGGTGACCTTCGTGTCCGGACTGGGAACCGCGGTCGATGTGGTGTCGTCTGCCGAGGAGCAGCCCGTGGCCGCGATCAGTAGGACGAGGGCGGGCAGCCCGACGTAGGAGGAGTGCCGGTGACGGGAGAAGTTCACCGGCCAAGGGTAGACGGGGGCTACAGGTGCACGACCGGGCAGGTCAGGGTACGCGTGATGCCGTCCACTTGCTGGACCTTCGCGACCACCATGCGGCCGAGGTCGTCCACCGTGTCGGCTTGGGCCCGCACGATCACGTCGTATGGTCCTGTCACGTCCTCGGCCTGGATCACCCCAGCAATCTTGCTGATCGTCTCGGCGACGGTCGACGCTTTGCCGACCTCCGTCTGGATCAGGATGTACGCCTGTACCACGGAACCTCCAGGTCGGCCACGAGGATCATGTGGGGAAAAGGAACGCCACGGTATCGCGTCGCCGCTCGCCGCGGGGAGACCCGGGGGGCCTGGGGCTTGCGCGCCGGGGTGCATGGACCGCACAAGTTGACGGTCGACTCGACCGTACCCAGGTCGGGGGCGGCTCGCGACCGGGCAGATGTAGGAACAGAAGGGGACGTACGACGATGAAGGGCACCGTGGGCGAGTTGGGGGAGTTCGGGCTCATCAAGGAGCTCACCTCACGGCTCACCACCACCCCGGCGGTTCGCGTCGGGCCGGGCGACGACGCCGCCGTGGTGGCCGCGCCCGACCGCAGGGTCGTGGCGAGCACCGACATCCTCCTGGAGGGGCGGCACTTCCGCCGGGACTGGTCCACGGCGTACGACGTGGGGCGCAAGGCGGCCGCGCAGAACCTCGCGGACATCGCCGCCATGGGCGCCGTACCGACCGCGTTGCTGCTCGGCCTGGTCGTGCCGGCCGAGCTGCCCGCGACCTGGCCGTCCGAGCTGATGGACGGCATCCGGGACGAGTGCCAGGTCGCCGGCGCGGCCGTGGTGGGCGGCGATGTCGTACGCGGCGACACGATCACCGTGGCGATCACCGCGCTCGGCGATCTGCGCAACCACGAGCCGGTGGTCAGGTCCGGTGCCCAGCCCGGCGATGTCGTCGCCGTGACGGGCTGGCTGGGCTGGTCCGCGGCAGGGCACGCCGTGCTCTCCCGCGGCTTCCGCTCGCCGCGCGCCTTCGTCGAGGCCCACCGGCGCCCGGAACCGCCGTACCACGCGGGCCCCGCGGCCGCCGGGCTCGGCGCGACCTCGATGACGGACGTCAGCGACGGACTGATCGCCGACCTCGGGCACATCGCCGAGGCCAGCAAGGTGCGGATCGACATCCGCTCCGGCGCCGTCGACATCCCCACGCAGATGAACGACATCGGGCAGGCCGTCGGCGTCGACCCGATCCAGTGGGTGCTCACCGGCGGCGAGGACCACGCGATCGTCGCGACCTTCCCGCCGGACGTGAAGCTGCCCGCCCGCTGGAAGGTGATCGGAGAGGTCCTCAACCCGTCGGCGCTGCCGCAGGTCACGGTCGACGGGGCGCCGTGGACCAGCAAGGGCGGCTGGGACCACTTCGCGGACATCGAGTCATGAGTGGCGGGAGCGGCAGGAGCGCCGGGAGTGCTCCGCCCCGGGTGCTGACGGTGGCCGGCTCCGACTCCGGGGGCGGTGCCGGTGTCCAGGCCGATCTGAAGACGATGCTCGCGCTCGGTGTGCACGGCATGAGCGTGCTCACCGCCGTCACCGCGCAGAACTCCCTGGGCGTGCAAGGCGCCTGGGAACTGCCGGTGGAGGCGGTGCGCGCCCAGTACCGCAGCGTGGTCGACGACATCGGAGTGGACGCGGTCAAGACCGGCATGCTCGCCTCGGCCGAACTCGTCGAGGCCGTCGCCGAGTTGATCGGCGCCACGGACGCGCCCGCCGTCGTCGACCCGGTCGGCGTCTCGAAGCACGGCGACTCGCTGCTGGCCGCGTCCGCGCTGGATTCCGTACGGACGAAACTGCTGCCCGTCGCGACCGTGGCCACCCCGAACCTGGACGAGGTCGCCCAGCTCACGGGGGTGCGCGTCGAGTCCGAGGACGGGATGCGGCGGGCGGCGGCGGCCATGCTGGCGTACGGCCCGACGTGGGTGCTGATCAAGGGCGGCCATCTCCGTGGTGACGCCGTCGACTACCTGACGGACGGCTCCGCCGAGCACTGGCTGCGCGCACCCCGGCTCGACAACCGGCACACGCACGGCACGGGGTGCACCCTCGCGAGCGCGATCGCCTCGGGACTCGCGCGGGGGGCGACGGTGCCGGACGCGACCGCGGCGGCGAAGGAGTACGTCACCGGGGCGATCGCGGGCGGCTTCGCGCTCGGGGGCGGGATCGGGCCGGTGGATCACGGGTGGCGCTTCGGGACGAGTGACGCGTAAGCGATTGCGTAAGCGCTTACGCATGACATGCGTGCCCTGTATCCAGTGCCCTACGTCCAGTGCTCTACATACCGTGCCCCGCGCCCGCGCACAGCAAAAAGCCGGTCCACCGAGGTGGACCGGCTTTGAGCAGCGAACCAGCAGTGGCCGCGCGTCGGCTGAGCGTCAGCGCGAAACCTTGCCGGCCTTGATGCACGAGGTGCAAGCGTTCACGCGCTTCGGTGTCCCGCCCATCACGGTACGGACGCGCTGGATGTTCGGGTTCCAGCGACGGGACGTACGGCGGTGAGAGTGCGAGATGCTGTTGCCGAAGCTCGGCCCCTTGCCACAGACGTCGCAGTTGGCAGCCACGGGTCACTCCAAAGACTTCAGATGCTCTTACGGTGGATCCCGGCATGCCGGGATCAAGATCTAGGATCTGAGTGGCGGTGCCAGGGAGAAGGCCCGATCGGATCGGGCAACCGGAGCAGCATACAACGACTGCGTCCGTACAACGAAACTACCATGGTCGGCCGGGGTCCCCGCCCCGGCCCTCTTCCGGCGGGAACCCGACCGGGGTCTACGCTGCGTCCCACGTTCCGGCTGCTCAAGGAGGCGCAGGTGCCGCAGGTGCCGCACACGTTGGACGCTCTCGCGGTGCGCGCCTGGTGCGAACTCGCGCTGGAGGCCCTCGGCCGTGCGCGCGAGGAGATCGACGCGATCAACGTCTATCCCGTGGCGGACGGCGACACCGGCACCAATCTGTACCTGACCGTGGAGTCGGCGGCCGCGGCGGTCGAGGCGGTCTTCGCGGGGCATGCCGCCGTCTCCGGTGGGTCGACAGCCGTCAGCGGGCCGACGGCATCTGTCGGGCAGGGAGCTTCCGGTGGGCAGGCGGCCGAGCGGCCCGTGCTCGCCGACGCGATGCGCGCGATGGCGCACGGCGCGCTCATCGGGGCCCGTGGGAACTCCGGGACGATCCTGGCGCAGCTCCTGAGGGGCATGGCCCAGGTGCTCGCCGCCGACAGCGACACCACGCACGCCGACGGGCAGGGCCTGCGGCTCGCCCTGCGGCACGCCGCGGACGCGGCCCGGCAGGCCGTCGCGCACCCGGTCGAAGGCACGGTCCTCACGGTGGCCTCGGCCGCCGCCGACGCGGCCTCCGGCGCCGAGGGCGACTGCGGGGTGGTCGCGCGGGCGGCGTACGAGGGGGCGCGGGCGGCGCTCGCGGCGACTCCGGGGCAGCTGGCGGTCCTGGAGCGGGCCGGTGTGGTCGACGCGGGCGGACGCGGACTCGTGGCCGTACTGGCGGCGCTGGTGGAGACGTTCACGGGCGAGGCACCCGCCGCCGGGGCGGTGCCGGTTCTCGCGGGGCACGCGCGCGTGGGGGCGTATTCGGACGCCAAGGCACCGCACGCGCGCGTGGACGCCGGTGTGACGGAGTTGCCCGGTGACCTGAGTGGCACAGGCGGTTCGGCGGACGTGGGGGAGTGTGCGGACGATGTCCCGGCTCCGGAAGAGGGTGGGCCCGCCTTCGAGGTGATCTACCTCCTGGAGGCGCCGGACGCGGCCGTGGCGCGGCTGCGGGACCGGCTCGACGCGCTCGGTGACTCGCTCGTCGTGGTCGGCGGGGACGGGCTGTGGAACGTCCATGTGCACGTCGACGACGCCGGCGCCGCCGTGGAGGCGGGTGTCGAGGCCGGGCGGCCGTACCGGATCCGGATCACGCACTTCGGGCTGGGCGACGCACACACGGCGGGCGCCGCCGGACGCCAGGTCCGGGAGCGGGTGGAGCGCGCGGTCGTGGCCGTGGTCCCCGGAGAGGGCCTGGCGGGCCTGTACGCCGAGGCCGGGGCCACCATCGTCCTCGCACGTCCCGGGGAGCCGCCCGCGAGCGGAGAGCTCGTCGAGGCGGTCCGGCGTGCGCACGCGCGCGAGGTGGTGCTGCTGCCCAACGACGCCGAGCTGCGCCACACCGCGGCCGCGGCGGCCGAGCAGGCCCGCGTCGAGGGGGTCAGGGTCGCGCTGATCCCCACGCGCTCCGCGGTCCAGGGGATCGCCGCGCTCGCCGTGCACGAACCCGACCGGCGTTTCGACGAGGACGTCGTCGCGATGACCTCGGCCGCCGGAGCGACCCGGTACGCCGAACTCGTGGTCGCGGAACGCCAGTCCTGGACCATGGCCGGCATCTGCCAGGCCGGCGACATCCTCGGTCTCATCGAGGGCGACGTGGCCGTGATCGGCTCCGATGTCACGGCCACGGCCGAAACGGTTCTGAATCGCATGCTCGCGGCGGGCGGCGAGATGGTCACCCTGGTCCTGGGCGACGACGCCCCCGACACGATCGCCGGCCACCTGGAATCCCGGGTCCGCGAGTCGTACCTGGCCGTGGACACGGTGGTGTACCGGGGCGGACGCCAGGGGGCTCTGCTGCTGATCGGCGTGGAGTGAGGTGGAGTGAGCGGGACAGGAGCCGCCTCCCATCCCGCCCGGGGCGCTACTCCCCGCCTCCGGTGACCCGCGCCAGCCGCTCCGCCTCCGCCCGCCGAGCCACCACCGTCTCGTCGGTCTCGTTGGCGTCCTCGGGCTCGGCGTAGGCGGCGAGCACCACGCGCGCGCGTGCCGCGGCCGCCTCGGGTCGCTCCAGGTCCGCTTCCAGCCAGCCGGCGGCGAGCTCGGCGCCCGTACGGCTGTGGAGACCGCTCCCGCCGAGGGACGCGAAGACCGCGGCGGCCTGTGCGATCTGGGCGAGCGCCTCCTCGAAGACGGCGCGTATCGAGGCGTCGTCGGCGTCGTCGGCCACGGAGCGGGCGATCAGATCACCGAACTGCCGGTGCGTCTGGCCGAGTTCGGAGACGAGCTGCTCCCGTTCGTCGTCGTCCTCCGGCATCGCGGTCTCGCACTCGTGAAGCGCCGCCGCCATCAACTCCCGGGCCGCGTCGAGCCCGGCGCCCTCGTCGCGCACCGCGACCCACGCACGGGCCCGTAGAGCGCGGATCAGCCCATGGGCGTTGCCGAGGGAGCGCCACAGGTCACCGGCGCGCTCGTAGGCCTGCTCCGCCTCGGCGAGCAGTCCCGCGTTGCCGAGGGCCTCCGCGGCGAGATGGGCGAGCATCGCGTGGTCGCGCTGGTCGGGCCAGTGCCGGGCGATCTCGGCGGCCTGGAGCCAGCGTCCGGCGGCCTCCCGGTGCTCCCCGAGCTCGGTGAGGCAGTCGCCGAGCCACCACTGGGTCTGCACGAGCGCACCGTCGCCGTGCGTCTGTGCGCTCAGCTCCGGCAGGGCCGATTCCAGGACCTCCGCGGCCTCCGCCCAGCGCCCCTGACGCAGCAGGAAGCCGCCGAGCTGATGCCGTGCCCAGGCACCGAGCGTGGGCCCCTCGCCACCTTCGTCGGCCCAGTGGGCCGCCTCCAGGGCGTGGTCCGCCGCGGGCCCGAACCGCCCAGTGGCGCCCAGGATTTCGGCCAGCTGAAGGTGCAGCTGGGCATGGCCGGCCGCCTCCAGGAAGGGTGCGCCGTGCTCCAGCGCGGCCCGGGCCGCCCGCTCGGCCGCCTCGGCGTCGCCCAGGTGGCGTGCGATCCCGGTGAGCCGGGCCTCGTACTCCACCGCGAACCACGGCAGCCCGGCCGCGACGAACGCCTCCGCGGCCCGGGCGAGCAGCCCCGCGGCCGTCTCCGCGTCTCCGGAGTGTGCCGCGACCTCCCCGAGCATGGCCTGCGCCTCCGCGGCCCTGGAGGCCACCAGGAGGTCGTCCGAGGCGTCCGGCGCGGTGCGGGGCGCAGTGAGGGCCAGCAGCTCCCGCGCGGCGCTCTCCGCGGCGGCGAGGGCCTCGGAGCCGGTTCCCGCCCCGCCTCCTGAAGAGTCGGCTTGGCCCTCCGCCGCCTCACGCACCCGCTGCAACAGAATCCGTGCCCGTCCCACCAGCACGGAAGCCGTCTGCTGAACCCCGGTCCCGCCTTCGGCGAAGAGGGCGAGCACCTGGTCGTACGGCTCCGCGACCGCGGCGAGCGCCTCGTCGGTCCGGCCGGAGAGGGCCAGTACGTACGCTCCACGCGCGCGTGCCGCCAGGGCTTCTCCCGGGTCGCCCGCCTCGGCGTACAACTCGGCGGCGCGCGCGAACAGTTCCACGCCCTCCGGTCCGCGGCCCATCGCCTCGTGGTCGGCCATCTCCGCGCGGTCGCGCACGGCCAGTTCCCCGTCCCCGGCCGCCCGGGCGACCGCGGCCCACGCCGCCACGGACTCCGGATGCAGGGAGTCCGAGAGCCGGTGCGCCTCGGCGAGCAGCGCGGCCAGGTCCGGCTCGGCGGCGGCAGACGCCGCGGAGGCGGGTGGCGTGGGCGGGGGCTTCACGGGAGCGGTCACGGTCCGTGCGGCCCGTACGCCCAGCGGCAGCCGCTCCACCAGGGGCCGCTGGTCCATGCGCTGCCGGACGCGCCCGCTCACGTACGCCGTGCCGTTGCGCTCGTCGAAGCGCGCGGCCAGCGAAAGGGCCTCCACGCGCGCGTGGGCGGCGAGTCCGTCCGCCGTCCAGGTGCCGCCGGCCGGTCCTGGCACCGGCTGCGAGCCGAGGCCGAGCGTGGTCAGCCGGTCCATCAGCAGGGCGACCACGGCCAGGAAGTCCATCCGGCTGCGCGGCTCCCCGGCGTCCGTGAAGTACGCGGGGCGCTCCGCCAGCAGCTCGAGGGCGCGCGCCTCGTTGCCGGTGAGCGCGCAGAACTCCACGTGGTCCGCGTACGCGCCGCGCATGCTCTCCATGGGGCGTACGAGCCGGAAACCGCGCAGATGGTGGGCGCGGGCCTCGTCCAGGCGCCCGAGGCGCAACAAGGGCAGCAGCGAGGACGCGAGGGCCGCGTGCGGCTCGTGGGCGCACGTGTACTCGCCCTCCAGGACGGGCCGCCACACCTCCAGCGCCTCGGTGTCCGCCCGCCGCTCGGCCTGCCACCAGCCCTGGTCGTGCAGCTCGCAGGCGTGGCAGTCGGCCATGCTGTCCCGGTCCGCGGCGAGCCACGCGGCGTACGCGCGCTCGGCCCGCTCCAGGTCCCCGATGTGCCGGGCCACGGTGAACTCGGCGCTGCGCACGGCCCGTTCGGAGTGCCCGGCGAGCCGGTAGCGGTGCTCCATCTCGCCGAGCCACTTCTCGATGGAGGCGAGCGGGATGTGCGGCTGGCCGAGCATGCCCGAGGACATCCACTTGAAGACCCAGTGCAGGGAATGGGTCTCGTACTCGTCGAAGTCCTCGGGGCGTTCGTCCCACATGCGCAGCAGGCGCGCGAAGGGGACGAACATCTTGTCCTTCTCGGAGCTGTAGTTGTAGACCTTCAGCTGGTGGCCGAGAGCTTCGATCACGGCGAGTGGGATGTTCAGCTTTTCGGCCTCGGCGAGCAGCTGCTCCGCGCGCGCGTTGCGGGCGGGGCCCTCCGGCTGCTCGTAGTTCTCCTGCATCGCCCGGCGCAGCGCCTCGAAGTCCATGTCCATATCCCTATCCATGGGGGAGGGGCTCATCGGTGGCCCTCCCCCGGGGAGTCGCTGTGGGTGGCCCACTCCAGGAGGCCGATGAACGCGCGGTTCAGGAGCGCCGAGTCCGCGGGCCGCAGCGGCCGCTGCGCCATCAGCAGGGCCTGCCCGTAGAGGGACTCCGTGGCCGTCCCGATCAGCTCCCGGTCGTCGAGTGAACTGATCCTGCGGATCAGCGGGTTGAGGTGGTTGAGCACCAGCCGCGCGCGGGGGGCGCTGCCGCGCAGCGAGCCGAGGATGCCCGCCCACAGGTCGTCGGCCTGCTCTTCGGCGTCCGCACGGGCCTGCTCGTGGCGTGCCGACCGGTCGTCCAGGTGCAGCGCCGGCACGGAGAGGGGATGGAAGGCGCGCAGGACGACATCGCATCCCAGGGGGTCGAGTTTGGCCCGAGCCGCTCCCAGGAAGGCCGACAGCGCCAGCTCCTCCGCCGGGTCGACGGAGTCCAGGTGCGCGGTCACGGTGTCGGCGTCCAGCTCCGCCACGACCGTACCCGGCCGTACCGAGGGCAGCGCCTCGACCAGCTCGCTGTCGTACGTGTAACCGCCGTTGATCACGCCGACGCCCTGCGCGGACGCGATCGGCGCGACCTGCCGGTACTCCTCCACGGTCCGCGTGAAGTGCACCACCGGGTGCCGCTGGGCGAACTCCTCCAGGGACAGCCGCCCGTCGGTCGTCTCGAAGGGCAGCCACGGCAGCATCGTGCGCAGCATCTCGCTGTCGTGCCGTGCGAGGGACTTCACCCCCAGGTGGTGCACCGACAGGAAGGCGGCCAGCCGCTCGGGATCACCGGCCGCGAGTCCGGTCAGCCAGGCCCGGATCCGCTCGCCCAGCGCCTCCCGTACGCCTGCCAGGGTCTCGTCCTCGTACAGCGACTCCCGTGACGCGGTGGGCCGCAGGCTGTCGGTGTCGAGGACACAGCGGACGAAGAACGCCCAGTCCGGCAGCAGCTGTTCGGCCCGCTCGGTGAGCAGCATGCCCTTCAGGTGCACACGATGACCGGCACGCTGGGCGGGGCTGACCGCGGACGGCAGCACGTACGCCACACCACGGATGCCGGCGAGCGGCACGTCCAGCTCGATCGAGTCCAGCGGCGTGAAGCCGAACAGGTCGTGGCAGTGCCGCGCCAGGGCCACCCTCCGGGTGCCCGGACTCGGGTACGAGCGGTCCCAGGGCGCCGGGAGGTCCGTGACCGCCTCGTCGCCCACCCGTACGTCGTACGGCAGCAGCGATCCGAAGTCCCGGGCCAGCGACAGCACCCGGTCCGCGGCCAGCCAGTCGGCGGCGCCCGCGCGGGCCACCAGGTGCACGGTCGTGCCCGGCTCGGTACGGGCCTCATGAGGCAGCGTCCGCACGGTGTACGAGCCGTCGTCCGTCGCCGTCCACTCCACGGGCGCCGCGTCGGGCGTACGCGCGCTGCGGCTGACGACCCGGATGCGCTCGGCGACGACGAAACACGCCAGCAACCCGATGCCGAACTGCCCGAGGAAGTCCGAACGCGCCGATTCCAGACCCTCGTCCCGCTTGGAACTGCGGCCGATGGTCGCCAGGAGGCTGTGCACGTCCGTCTCGGTGAGCCCGATCCCGGAGTCCTCCACGCGCAGGGTGCCGCCCTCCGCGAACAGCCGCACCAGGGCAGGCGCGTCGGGCTGCTCGGCGCGCCGGGCGGTGATCGCGTCCACGGCGTTCTGCAGCAGCTCGCGCAGATAGACCTTGGGACTGGAGTAGAGGTGATGGGAGAGCAGGTCCACCAGACCGCGCAGGTCGACCTGGAACGTATGGGGTGACTGGGATGCCTGTGCTGGCTGTGAGGTCTGGGAGTCCATCGTCGCAGCGCCGGTGGGGGGACGGACGACGGCGCGGGGTCGGGCGGTCCCGCGAGAGGGTGACCGCGAAGAGGGCCGGGCGCGCCATCCTAGGCCCCGAACGAGCCGCCTGACCAGCGGATTTCCGAGACGTATACGGCATTGTCAGTGCTGTGGTGTGCAATGGATCTCGTGCCCGCGCTCGAAGAACCACTGAAGAAGGTGCTCGGACCCGCCACCGCGAAGGTGATGGCCGAGCACCTCGGCCTGCACACGGTCGGCGATCTGCTGCACCACTATCCGCGCAGGTACGAGGAGCGTGGGCAGCTCACCCACCTCGCCGACCTGCCCATGGACGAGCACGTCACGGTGGTCGCCCAGGTCGCCGACGCCCGCCTGCTCACGTTCGCCTCGTCCAAGGCGCCCCGCGGCAAGGGCCAGCGCCTCGAAGTGACCATCACGGACGGCAGCGGCCAGCTCAAGCTGGTCTTCTTCGGCAACGGCGTGCACAAACCCCACAAGGAGCTCCTGCCCGGCACGCGCGCGCTGTTCGCCGGCAAGGTCTCCGTCTTCAACCGCCGCCTCCAGCTGGCCCATCCGGCGTACGAGCTGCTGCGCGGCGACGCGGAGGAGGCCTCCGAGGAGACCATCGACACCTGGGCGGGGGCCCTCATCCCGCTCTACCCCGCCACCGCCAAGCTGGAGTCCTGGAAGATCGCCAAAGCGGTCCAGACGGTACTGCCGAGCGCCCAGGAGGCCGCGGATCCGCTGCCGGACTCCCTCCGGGCCGGCCGCGGCCTGGTCCCCCTCCCCGAGGCCCTGCTGAAGATCCACCGCCCGCACACCAAGGCGGACATCGAGGACGCCCGCTCCCGCCTCAAATGGGACGAGGCATTCGTCCTCCAGGTCGCTCTGGCCCGCCGCCGTCACGCGGACGCCCAACTCCCGGCCGTGGCCCGCAGACCGACCCCGGACGGCCTGCTCACCGCCTTCGACGCCAAGCTGCCCTTCACCCTCACCGACGGCCAGCTGAAGGTCACCAAGGAGATCTTCGACGACCTCGCCACGGAGCATCCGATGCACCGGCTGCTGCAGGGGGAGGTGGGCAGCGGCAAGACGATGGTGGCCCTGCGCGCCATGCTCGCCGTCGTCGACGCCGGCGGGCAGGCCGCCATGCTCGCGCCCACCGAAGTGCTCGCCCAGCAGCACCACCGGTCGATCACGGAAATGATGGGGGAGCTGGCCGAGGGCGGCATGCTCGGCGGGGCCGAGCACTCCACCAAGGTGGTGCTGCTCACCGGCTCCATGGGCGCGGCCGGCCGCCGCCAGGCGCTGCTCGACCTCGTCACGGGCGAGGCGGGGATCGTCATCGGCACGCATGCGCTGATCGAGGACAAGGTGCAGTTCCACGACCTGGGTCTGGTCGTGGTGGACGAGCAGCACCGGTTCGGGGTCGAGCAGCGCGACGCCCTGCGCGGCAAGGGCAAGCAGCCGCCGCACCTCCTCGTGATGACCGCCACGCCGATTCCCCGCACCGTCGCCATGACCGTCTTCGGCGACCTGGAGACGTCCGTCCTGGACCAGCTCCCGGCCGGCCGCTCACCCATCGCCAGCCACGTCGTCCCGGCCGCCGACAAACCCCACTTCCTCTCGCGCGCGTGGGAGCGCGTGCGAGAGGAAGTGTCCAACGGACATCAGGCGTACGTCGTCTGCCCCCGTATCGGAGACGACGTCGACGAGGGGGACGACCCCAAGAAGTCCAAGAAGAAGTCGTCACCCGAAGACGGGGCCGGGGTCGGGCCCGAGGCCGAGAAGCGCCCGCCCCTCGCCGTCCTCGACATCGCCGACCAGCTCGCGAACGGCCCGCTCCAGGGCCTCAGGGTCGAAGTCCTGCACGGCCGGATGGCGCCGGACGACAAGGACACCGTGATGCGCCGCTTCGCCGCCGGCGACACGGACGTCCTGGTCGCCACGACGGTCATCGAGGTCGGTGTGAACGTGCCGAACGCCACGGCGATGGTGATCATGGACGCCGACCGGTTCGGCGTCTCACAGCTCCACCAGCTGCGCGGTCGCGTCGGCCGGGGCTCCGCCGCCGGCCTCTGCCTCCTGGTCAGCGAGATGCCGGAGGCGAGCGCGGCCCGCCAGCGCCTGAACGCGGTGGCGTCCACCCTCGACGGCTTCAAGCTCTCCCGCATCGACCTCGAACAACGCCGCGAGGGCGACGTCCTGGGCCAGGCCCAGTCGGGCGTGCGCTCCTCGCTGCGCGTGCTCACGGTCATCGACGACGAGGAGATCATCGCCGAGGCCAGGGAGGAGGCGACCACGGTGGTCGCGACCGACCCGGACCTCACCGGCCTCCCGGGCCTGCGCACAGCTCTCCAGGCCCTGCTGGACGAGGAGAGAGAGCAGTACCTGGAAAAGGGCTGAACACCGGGCGCCCCGATAGGGGCGCGGGGAACTGCGCGACCAGCCCCCACGAACCCGCAGCCGCCCACAACGCAAAGCACCCCCCACCCCCGCCTGCCAAACTGAATACGTGACCACCCCCTCGAACAAGGACCCGAGATGACCCGCGTGATCGCCGGCCAGGCCGGCGGACGCCGCCTGGCCGTCCCGCCGGGCACCGGCACCCGCCCCACCTCCGACCGCGCACGCGAGGGCCTCTTCTCGACCTGGCGATCCCTCCTCGGCGGCCCCCTGGAAGGCGACCGCGTCCTCGACCTGTACGCGGGCTCGGGCGCCGTGGGCCTGGAGGCCCTGAGCCGCGGCGCCGGACACGCCCTGCTCGTCGAGGCCGACGCCCGCGCGGCCCGCACCATCCGGGAGAACGTGAAGGCGCTCGGCCTCCCCGGCGCCGAGGTCAGAGCGGGCAAAGCGGAGCAGATCGTCCGCACCGGGGCGCCGGAAGCCCCGTACGACCTCGTGTTCCTGGACCCGCCGTACGCCGTCACGGACGACGATCTTCGCGAGATCCTGCTCACACTCCGCGTCCAGGGGTGGCTCACGGGCGAAGCGCTCGTCACCGTTGAGCGCAGTACAAGAGGTGGCGAATTCCGGTGGCCCGACGGCTTCGAAGCACTGCGCTCCCGTCGCTACGGCGAGGGAACGTTTTGGTACGGTCGCGCCGCCTCAACGTGCGAAGACGCACGATGACCGGACCGGAGAGCGAGGGATCTCAGTTGCGCCGCGCCGTCTGTCCCGGGTCGTTCGACCCGATCACCAACGGACACCTAGACATCATCGCCCGAGCCTCCAAGCTCTACGACGTCGTGCACGTCGCGGTGATGATCAACAAGTCCAAGAAGGGCCTCTTCGAGATCGACGAGCGGATCGAGCTGATCCGCCAGGTCACCGCGGACTTCGGCAACGTCGAGGTGGAGGCCTTCCACGGGCTCCTCGTCGACTTCTGCAAGGAGCGCGACATCCCGGCCATCGTCAAGGGCCTGCGCGCGGTCAGCGACTTCGACTACGAGTTGCAGATGGCCCAGATGAACAACGGCCTCTCGGGCGTCGAGACCCTCTTCGTGCCGACCAACCCCACCTACAGCTTCCTCTCCTCCTCGCTGGTCAAGGAGGTCGCGACCTGGGGCGGCGACGTCTCCCACCTGGTGCCGCCGCTGGTCCTCGACGCGCTCCGTGAGCGCCTCAGGAACGACTGAGCGGCCCCCGGGGAACTGACAGCCCGTCACCCGGTGTCCGGCGGGGCAGGAGTGGTCGTACAGTCGATCCGTCCGTCTCCATCACAGTTGTAGAGAGTGGCGAGCACACGGTGGACGTGCAGAAGAAGCTCGATGAGATCGTCTCGGCGGTGGGCAGCGCCCGCTCCATGCCCATGTCGGCTTCGTGCGTGGTCAACCGCGCCGATCTCCTCTCCCTGCTCGAAGAGGTGCGCCAGGCGCTGCCCGGTTCCCTCGCCCAGGCCCAGGAGCTGATCGGCGGCCGTGAGCAGCTGGTCGAGCAGGCCCGCCTGGAGGCCGAGCGGATCATCGAGTCCGCGCACGCCGAGCGCGGTTCGCTGATCTCCGACACCGAGGTCGCCCGCCGCTCCCAGAACGAGGCCGAGCGCATCCTCGCCGAAGCCCGCCAGGAGGCCGAGGAGGTCCGCGCCGAGGCCGACGACTACGTCGACTCCAAGCTCGCCAACTTCGAGGTCGTCCTCACCAAGACCCTCGGCTCCGTCGGCCGCGGCCGCGAGAAGCTCCTCGGCACCGGACCCGGCACCGACGAGCAGGGGTACGAGGACGAGGACGCCCCCGAGCGCAGCCACGACCCGGAGACGCTGCGCCGCAACGCCGACGAATACGTCGACGTCAAGCTCGGCGCCTTCGAGGCCGTCCTCGCCAAGACGCTGGACGCCGTCGGCCGCGGCCGCCAGAAGCTGCACGGCCGGATCGCCAGCGACGACCTGGGCGATCTGGGCGGCTTCGCGGACGACGGCACGCCCGCGCAGCACACCACCGACGCCGAGTACCTGGACGGCCTCGCCGACCTCGGCAACACCCCCGGACAGCCCGTCCAGGCCGCCGGACAGCCGCCCATGCAGCCCCCGGGGCCGCCCATGCAGGCACCCGAGGTGCCGGTCCAGCCGTCCTACGGGCAGCAGGACGCCTATGCGTACCAGCAGCAGCCCGATCCGTACGGCTACCAGCAGCAGTACGCCCAGCAGGACGCGTACGGCTACCAGCAGGCCGACCCGTACGCCGCCTACCCGCCGCAGCAGGGCTACGACCAGCAGGGTGCGTACGACCAGGGGCAGCAGGGGCAGCAGGTCCAGCCCGAACCGCAGGCGCAGGCACTGGACGAGACCAGTCTCTTCGACACCGGCATGATCAGCGCGGAGCAGCTGCGGGCGTACGAACAGGGGCGCGGCGGTCACTGAGGAGCGCGGGCGTACACCCGATTGGGCCGAGAGCGAATGGTCCAGTATCCTGGCTCTTCGGTCGCGTGTACGTCCGCGATCAGCGCTGCCCGGGAAACATCAGGGGCAGCGTCCCTTTGAGCTACAAGATCGAAAGCAGGAATGGCCCTGAACGCCCGCCTCGACCACCGCAATCCTCTCGTGTTCGACACACACGAGCTGGGGCGGCGTCCTGGCGCGCTGCAGCGCCTGAAGCCCACGATCGACGCTCCCAGGGATCTGAGTCTCCAGGGGGTCGTCGGAGTGCCGGAAGGCGCCCCGGTCGAGCTCCGGCTCCGGCTTGAGTCGGTCATGGAAGGTGTGCTTGTCACAGGCACCGCCCGTGCGACGGCCAAGGGGGAGTGCGTAAGGTGTCTGGAGCCGCTTGAGCAGCAGCTCGAAGCGGAGTTCCAGGAGATGTTCTCGTACCCTGACGCCGACGACCGGGGCCGCGTGAAAGCGGAGCCGGCCGACGACGCCGAGGACGACGAGGACAGGCTCTTCATCGAGGACGGTTTGTTCGACCTCGAAACCGTGCTGCGTGATGCGGTGGTGCTCGCACTGCCGATGCAGCCGGTGTGCCAGGACGACTGCCCCGGCCTGTGCTCCGAGTGCGGAGCCCGGCTCGCGGACGACCCGGACCACCACCATGACGCCGTCGACATCCGTTGGGCGGCACTGCAGGGACTCGCCGGTTCACTCGAAGATGGCGAGAAGGACGAGATCAGCGGCGCCGAAGCAGGCGTCGACGAGAAGCAGGAGAAGTAGCCGTGGCTGTTCCGAAGCGGAAGATGTCGCGCAGCAACACGCGCCACCGCCGGTCGCAGTGGAAGGCTGCGGTCCCCAACCTGGTTGCGTGTGAGCGCTGCCACGAGCCCAAGCTGCAGCACATCGCGTGCCCCGCTTGCGGCACCTATAACAAGCGCCAGGTCCTCGAGGTCTGAGCGGCTGGTGAGAGGCTTCATGTCTGACGCCAAGGCGGACGCAAACGCCAAGAACAAGGCGGACACAGCCTCGTCCCACACGCTTCTGGAAGGGCGGCTCGGGTACAAGCTCGAGTCCGCCCTTCTGGTGCGTGCACTGACCCACCGTTCCTACGCGTACGAGAACGGCGGTCTGCCGACCAACGAGCGCCTGGAGTTCCTTGGGGACTCCGTGCTGGGCCTCGTGGTCACGGACACGCTGTACCGCACCCACCCCGACCTGCCCGAAGGCCAGCTGGCCAAGTTGCGGGCCGCGGTGGTCAACTCGCGTGCGCTGGCGGAGGTGGGCCGTGGGCTCGAACTCGGCTCCTTCATCCGGCTCGGCCGGGGCGAAGAGGGCACGGGCGGCCGGGACAAGGCGTCCATCCTCGCCGACACCCTTGAAGCGGTGATCGGCGCTGTCTATCTCGACCAGGGTCTGGACGTGGCGGGCGAACTCGTCCACCGGCTCTTCGACCCGCTGATCGAGAAATCCTCCAACCTGGGCGCGGGCCTGGACTGGAAGACCAGTCTCCAGGAGCTCACGGCGACCGAGGGGCTCGGCGTGCCCGAGTACCTGGTCACCGAGACCGGCCCGGACCACGAGAAGACCTTTACTGCTGCTGCCCGCGTCGGAGGCGTCTCGTACGGCACCGGCACCGGCCGCAGCAAGAAGGAGGCGGAGCAGCAGGCCGCGGAATCCGCGTGGCGTGGGATCCGCTCCGCCGCGGACGAGCGGGCGAAGGCGGCGCAGGCCGCCGCGGAGGCAGAGCTGTCGGCAGAGGCAGAGCTGTCCGCGGAAGCCGAACTGCCCGAGGAGAGCGAGCTGCCCGGGGAGGGTGAACGGTCCGAGGGGACCGTCGACACGCCCTCGACGGCGACGTCCGACTCCGCTTCCGCCTGACACACAACGCACGACGCGTAACGCACGACGTACGACGAACAACCCACGGCCCCGGCCGTCACCGGTCGCCCGCCCCTGGTCACCAGGGGCGGGCGACCGCGTTCGGCGGCGCCGGCGGTACGCTGCGGGCGTGCGGCCCCGGACCGGGGCGCCCGAGTCGACGGCCCATGCCTGCCGGAGGAGAGACGTGCCCGAGCTGCCTGAGGTCGAGGTCGTACGGCGTGGACTGGAACGCTGGGTGAGCGGGCGGATCGTCGCCGACGTACAGGTGCTGCACCCGCGAGCCGTACGCCGGCACATCGCGGGCGGCGAGGACTTCGGAGCCCGGCTCAAGGGCCATCGGATCGGACTCGCCCAGCGCCGCGGCAAGTACCTCTGGCTGCCGCTGAGCGACCTCGGAGAAGCGGGACACGTCCCCGCACCGCCCGGCACGGCACCTCGCCCCGTTGTCGCAGCACCCGAGTACGTCCAGTACGAGGGCGCTGCTCCGTCTCACGACGCACCGCACGGGCCGACGCGGGAGCGCACCCCACTTCGCCGAGGCCGCTCAGCCGACTCCCCGAGCGCGGTTCTCGCGCACCTCGGGATGAGCGGACAGCTTCTCGTCCAGCCGCAGGACGCGCCCGACGAGAAGCATCTGCGCATCCGCGTCCGGTTCTCGGACGCCCTGAACACCGAGCTCCGCTTCGTCGACCAACGCACCTTCGGCGGGCTCTCGTTGCACGAGATGTCCCCCGACGGACTGCCCGACGTCATCGCCCACATCGCCCGCGATCCCCTGGACCCGCTGTTCGACGACGACGCTTTCCACGAGGCGCTGCGGCGACGGCGTACGACCGTCAAACGCGCCCTGCTCGACCAGTCGTTGATCAGCGGCGTCGGCAACATCTACGCGGACGAGGCACTTTGGCGCGCGCGGCTGCACTACGAGCGCCCGACCACCGGGTTCACCCGCCCGCGCACGGCCGAACTCCTGGGCCACGTACGGGATGTGATGAACGCGGCGCTCGCCGTCGGCGGCACGAGCTTCGACAGCCTGTACGTGAATGTGAACGGGGAGTCGGGCTACTTCGACCGGTCGCTCGACGCGTACGGCCGTGAGGGTGAGCCGTGTCGGCGCTGCGGCACCCTGATGCGGCGGCGGCCCTGGATGAACCGGTCCAGCTACTTCTGCCCGCGCTGTCAGCGGCCGCCGCGCGTCACGTCCTGAGGCTCACGCGCGACGTCCCGCTAACGCTCACGTGCCACGTCGTAACGCTCACGTGCCACGAGCACGTCGCCCATGCGGCTCTCCATGAAATGGATGAGGGACAGCAGGCGCTCGGCGACCTCGCGGCCGAGTGGTGTCAGCTCGTAGTCCACCCGCGGCGGGTTCGTGGGCTGCGCCTCGCGGTGCACAAGACCGTCCCGCTCCAGTGCGTGCAGCGTCTGCGACAGCATCTTCTCGCTCACGCCGTCGACGCGCCGACGCAGCTCGTTGAATCGGAACGAGCCCTCGTGCAGCGCCCCGAGCGTGAGCGCGCCCCAGCGACCCGTGACGTGCTCCAGGGTGCCGCGGGACGGGCACGCCCTGGAGAACACGTCGAAGGCGAGGTCGGGCTGCTCCGTGAGGTCCATACCTCAAGCTTACCCGGCACAGCGCATACCACAGGTGTGCGCTAACTTTTCGTTAGCGTTCCGGGATGTGGCTCCCGGTCCGGCTAGTAGCCGAAGTCCTGCGTCCACCAGGGGCCGCCCGACGCGAAGTGCGCGCCGACGCCCAGGGTCTTGAAGTCGCAGTTCAGGATGTTCGCGCGGTGGCCCGGGCTGTTCATCCAGGCCTCCATCACCGCGGCGGCGTCCGCCTGGCCCCGGGCGATGTTCTCGCCGCCGAGGTTCGATACGCCGGCCTCCTCCGCCCGGTCCCACGGGGTGGCCCCGCTCGGGTCCGTGTGGTCGAAGAAGTCCCGCGCGGCCATGTCCTTGCTGAAGGCCTCGGCGAGCGCCGCCAGCGAGTTGGACGCGGACACCGGACTGCAGCCGGCCTTGGCCCGCTCCGCGTTGACCAGCGAAAGCACCTCGGCCTCGGCGGTGGACGCCCCTGACGCCGCCTGCGGAGGTGTCGTCTTGGGGGCCTTCGTGGCCGGGGCCTTGGTGGTCGGCTTGGTCTCCGGTGCGGCCGGGGCCTTGGTGGTCGGCTTCGCGGCGGGCTTCTCGGCCGCCTTCTCCGGGGCCTTCGTGGGCGACACCGAAGGCGAGGGCGAGCGCTCCAGGTCACGGCTGGTGCCCGCGTCGGCGTCCTCGCGGTCGTCCGCGGCGCCGTTCGAGCCGCCCTGGGTCTCGATGTCGCTCGGGGTGTCGGCGGCCCGCACCTTGTCGGCGTTGCCGCCGATCGAGTAGTTGTCGCTGCCCGGCAGCAGCCCGGAGGCGACTGCCACGGCGCCCATCGCGACGGCGGCCGAGACACCGAGCAGACCGGTGCGTACCGGCGTCACGGCCTTCTTGCGGCGTCGGCGGCTGCGCTGGCCGCCGGGCGCGTAGCCCGTCGTGGCGTGGGCGGCGTCGCTCGCGGCGAAGAGGTAGGCGTCGCTCCTCGCGTAGAGGTCGCCCGTCTCGTGGATGCCGCCCGGCGAGTCATAGAGGCCCGCGGTCGCGTACTCACCCGCGTAGTCACCCGCGTCTGCCGTCGCGTGGCCGCCCGTATATGTTTCGTACGTTTGCGTGACCCCCGGGGCGCGGCCTGTGGCGGCGCGGCCGGCGTCGGAGCGTCGGTGGCGTCCCATCTCCTGGCCTTCCTCATCCTTGCGGTCAACGTTCCTCACCCGAACGAGTGAGGCTCATTGGGTCGGGACGGTACCCCATGGCGCAAGGGGAGGAAGTGCTCCGAGTGCAATTGGCCAGTTAGCGTTCCCCCATGAACGAGGATGTACGCCTGGTCGCCTGGGTGCGAGGACGCGTCCAGGGTGTGGGTTTCCGCTGGTACACACGGGCCAAGGCGCTGGAGCTCGGCGGCCTGAGTGGTTTTGCTCTCAATCTGGAGGACGGACGGGTCCAGGTGGTCGCGGAAGGCCCCCGAGCCGGCTGCGAAGGGCTGCTCGACTGGCTGCGCGGAGACGACACGCCGGGCCGCGTGGACGGTGTCACTGAGATTTGGGACACTCCGCGCGGCGGCTACGAGGGCTTCGTCACCCGATGAGCTCCACGCGGTACGCCGCTCGCAGGACCCCGGGTGAGGGGCGCGGGGCGTGCGCCGAGCATCCGCCCGAGGTGGAAAGTGCCTGGTGATTGCCAAGAACCCCTTGTCGTGGCAGGCTCCGCGAGGAAGGATGATCTCCACGCCCCCAGGGCCCCGAAGCAGAGGCAGCGCCGCCCGTTTTTCGGCCGCGCGCCCCGGGTTGCCCCCCAATACGGGGCGTGATCGTGTTGACCGTCAAACTTTTTGGTGAGACGCTGAAAGTCCCCGCGCACCTTAGCTGTTTGGCATGTAAGAGGGGCAGCAAGAACTCGACATGCCAGGCATCGCGGGTGCGATTCCCTCACGACCCACACCGCTTCGGTCGGTCACTCAGTGTGGAGGACCATCCATCATGGCAAAGGCGCTTCTCGGTTACGTCGGCGGTTCCGACCCGCGACTCATTGCCGAGATGCGACGGCTCCAGCAGCGCGTCCAGGACCTGGAATCCGAGCTCGTACGGATCCAGGCCGAAAACGACGAGCTCGCGGCTGCCGCTTCTCACGACTCGCTTCTCGAAAGCATCGACGTACCCCAGGCGGAGCCTGCGCTCACCTGATCACTGAACCGCAGCGACGCCGTCAGTGAACAGGCTGTCCGTGTCAGCCGCTTGAACCAGAGTTGCAAGGGACGCTTCGGCGTCCCTTCTTTCTTGTGCCCCCGCCTGTTACTCCGTCTTGTGTTCCCACGCACTCTTTCACTGTCTTTAACGTCTGGTGTGCCCTGCACGTTCATGGGTGAAACCGCGCGTTCATGGAGTGAGACCGAGCCGGACGGTAGAGTCCGGCTGCGTGCACCTCAAGGCCCTGACCCTGCGCGGGTTCAAATCCTTCGCCTCGGCGACCACGCTGCGGTTCGAGCCGGGCATCACGTGTGTCGTGGGCCCCAACGGCTCGGGCAAGTCCAACGTCGTGGACGCGCTCAGCTGGGTCATGGGCGAGCAGGGCGCCAAGTCGCTGCGCGGCGGCAAGATGGAGGACGTCATCTTCGCCGGCACCACCGGGCGCCCGCCGCTCGGTCGCGCCGAGGTGTCCCTCACCATCGACAACTCCGATGGCGCGCTGCCCATCGAATACGCCGAAGTGACCATCACGCGGATCATGTTCCGCAACGGCGGCAGCGAGTACCAGATCAACGGCGACACCTGCCGGCTCCTCGACATCCAGGAACTCCTCTCCGACTCCGGCATCGGCCGCGAGATGCACGTCATCGTCGGACAGGGCCAGCTCGACTCCGTCCTGCACGCCGATCCGATGGGCCGCCGGGCCTTCATCGAAGAGGCCGCGGGCGTGCTGAAACACCGCAAGCGCAAGGAGAAGGCGCTGCGGAAGCTGGACGCGATGAAGGCGAACCTCGCGCGCGTGCAGGACCTCACGGACGAGCTGCGGCGGCAGCTGAAGCCGCTCGGCCGGCAGGCCGCCGTCGCCCGCCGGGCCGCCGTCATCCAGGCCGATCTCCGGGACGCCCGGCTGCGGCTGCTCGCCGACGATCTCGTACGGCTCCGGGGCGCGCTCCAGGCCGAGATCGCCGACGAGGCCGCGCTCAAGGAACGCAAGGACGCCGCCGAGGCCGAGCTGAAGAAGGCGCTCCAGCGCGAGGCGCTCCTCGAAGACGAGGTACGACGCCTCACGCCACGGCTCCAGCGGGCCCAGCAGACCTGGTACGAGCTGTCGCAGCTGGCCGAGCGGGTGCGCGGCACGGTCTCCCTGGCGGACGCGCGGGTCAAGAGCGCCACCGCCCAGCCGCCCGAGGAGCGGCGCGGGCGCGACCCCGAGGACATGGAGCGCGAGGCCGCCCGGGTCCGTGAGCAGGAGGCCGAGCTCGAAGCGGCCCTGGAGGCGGCCGAGCACGCCCTGGAGGACACGGTCGCGCACCGGGCCGACCTGGAGCGCGAGCTGGCGGTGGAGGAGCGGCGCCTGAAGGACGTGGCCCGCGCCATCGCCGACCGCCGCGAAGGGCTCGCCCGGCTGAACGGCCAGGTCAACGCGGCCCGGTCGCGTGCCGCCTCCGCCCAGGCCGAGATCGACCGCCTCGCCGCCGCCCGTGACGAGGCCCAGGAGCGGGCGGTCGCCGCCCAGGAGGAGTACGAGCAGCTCAAGGCCGAGGTGGACGGTCTGGACGCGGGCGACGAGGAACTCGCCGAGCGGCACGAGGCGGCCAAGCAGGCCCTCGCCGACGCCGAGTCCGCCCTGACCGCGGCGCGCGAGGCGACCACCGCGGCCGAACGCAGACGCGCGGCCACCCAGGCCCGCCACGAGGCGCTGGCCATGGGCCTGCGCCGCAAGGACGGCACGGGGGCGCTGCTCGCGGCGAAGGACCGGCTGTCGGGCCTGCTGGGTCCGGCGGCAGAACTGCTGTCGGTCACGCCCGGCTTCGAGGTCGCGGTCGCGGCCGCCTTCGGCGTCGCGGCGGACGCGATCGCGGTGACCACCCCCGCCTCGGCGGCGGACGCCATCCGCCTGCTGCGCAAGCAGGACGCGGGACGCGCGGCGCTGCTGCTGGCGGGGGCACCGGAGGAGATGGACGCCGGCGCGGACGGTCCGGGCGGCGTGGGGGAGAGCCGCCGGGGTGACCGTCGAGGGCCGCGAGCCACCGGCGCCGAGTACGCCGCGAACGGCACCGACAAGCTGGGATCGCTCGACGCGGCCGGGCAAGAAGACGACGGACGCCGCCACCAGGACGACCGTCGAGAAGACCGTCACGGCCCCGACGGCAGCCCCGCCGCTCCGGGTTCCCCGGGTGACAGCGCCCGGCACCCTGGGGATTCGCGGGGGACGGGCGGCGGTGTCGCGGAGTCGGGGCGCCCGGGAGCTTACGGTCCGGAGGGGTCGGGAGACGTGGACGCCGTTGCTCCGCAGGACGGACCCGCTGGAAGCCACCACGGCGACGGTTCCGCCGATGCCCGGCGCCCGGGGGATTCGCGGGGGACGGGTGGTGGTGTCGCGGAGTCGGGGCGTCCGGGAGCTTACGGTCCGGAGGGGTCGGGAGACGTGGACGCCGTTGCTCCGCAGGACGGACCCGCTGGAAGCCACCACGGCGATGGCTCCGCCGATGCCCGGCGCCCGGGGGCCGGGCGGACACCGGCCGCGCTCACGGCGCGCGGTGCCTCCGACGGCGTACTTCGAGAATCCGGCGGCCCGCCGTTCGCCGCCGATCTCGTGCGCGGCCCCTCCGATCTCATGCCTGCCGTACGGCGGCTGCTCCGCGGCATCGTCGTGGTCGGCACGCTTGAGGATGCCGAGGAACTCGTCTACGCACGGCCTGGGTTGACTGCGGTGACCGCCGAAGGGGACCTGCTCGGGGCGCACTTCGCGCAGGGCGGCTCGGCCGGGGCGCCGAGTCTGCTCGAAGTGCAGGCCTCCGTCGACGAGGCGGCGGCCGAGCTGGAGGAACTGGGCGTGCTGTGCGAGGAGTTGACCGAGCGGCAGCACCGGACCGCTGAGGCTCGTAAGGAACGGGTCGCCCTGGTGGAGGAGTTGGGGGAGCGGCGGCGAGCCGTCGAGCGGGAGAAGTCAGGGGTCGCGCAGCAGCTCGGGCGGCTGGCCGGGCAGGCGCGGGGTGCCGCCGGAGAGGCCGAGCGGAGCACCGCCGCGGCCGCCCGGGCGCAGGAGGCCCTCGACCGGGCCGTACTGGAGGCGGAGGAGCTGGCCGAACGGCTCGCCGTCGTCGAGGAGATGCCGGTCGAGGAGGAGCCCGACACCTCCGTACGGGACCGGCTCGCGGCCGACGGGGCCAACGCGCGGCAGACCGAGATGGAGGCCCGGCTCCAGGCGCGTACGCACGAGGAGCGGGTCAAGGGCCTTGCCGGGCGGGCCGATTCGCTCGACCGGGCGGCACGCACCGAACGCGAGGCACGCGCGCGTGCCGAGCAGCGCAGGGCGCGGCTGCGGCACGAGGCCGCCGTCGCCGAGGCCGTCGCCTCGGGTGCCCGGCAGCTGCTCGCGCACGTCGAGGTCTCGCTCGGCCGGGCGGACGAGGAGCGGACGGCCGCGGAGAGCGCCAAGGCGCGGCGGGAGCAGGACCTCGTCGGCGCACGCACCGAAGGCCGTGACCTCAAGGCCGAGCTCGACAAGCTCACGGACTCGGTGCACCGCGGTGAGGTGCTCGGCGCCGAGAAGCGCATGCGGATCGAGCAGCTGGAGGCCAAGGCGCTGGAGGAGCTGGGCGTCGAACCGGCCGGGCTCGTCGCGGACTACGGCCCCGACCAGCTCGTGCCGCCCTCGCTCCCCGCCGAGGGCGAGGAACTGCCCGAGGACCCCGAGCACCCGCGCAATCTGCCCCGCCGGTTCCACCGCGCCGAGCAGGAGAAGCGGCTCAAGTCGGCCGAACGGGCCTACCAGCAGCTCGGAAAGGTCAACCCGCTGGCCCTGGAGGAGTTCGCCGCGCTGGAGGAACGCCACAAGTTCCTCAGCGAGCAGCTGGAGGACCTGAAGAAGACGCGTACCGATCTCCTGCAGGTGGTGAAGGAGGTCGACGAGCGCGTCGAGCAGGTCTTCACCGAGGCGTTCCGGGACACCGCCCGGGAGTTCGAGGGGGTCTTCAGCCGGCTCTTCCCGGGAGGCGAAGGACGGCTGGTCCTGACCGATCCCGACAACATGCTCACCACGGGCCTGGACGTGGAGGCCCGGCCCCCGGGCAAGAAGGTCAAGCGCCTCAGCCTGCTCTCCGGTGGCGAGCGCTCGCTGACCGCCGTCGCCCTGCTCGTGTCGATCTTCAAGGCGCGGCCCAGCCCGTTCTACGTGATGGACGAGGTCGAGGCGGCGCTCGACGACACCAACCTGCAGCGGCTCATCGGGATCATGCAGGAGCTGCAGGAGGCCTCGCAGTTGATCGTGATCACCCATCAGAAGCGCACGATGGAAGTCGCCGACGCGCTGTACGGCGTCTCCATGCAGGGGGACGGGGTGTCGAAGGTGATCAGCCAGCGGCTTCGCTGACGGGGCCGGCGCGGAGCAACCGCACTACTCCTTTCCTTCAAGGCTTGAACATAATTCTCTTACCTGAGCCTTGCCTGGTTCACATCTGCCTGTCTTGACTTCGAAACATGAAGGCATAAGCTCGGAAGCATCGTTTTTACCTTCAGGTGATCGGTGGTGTGCTGGCATGCCATTGGTAGGACCATCTGGAAGGGCTCATTTTCATACCGGCAGCGTTGCCGGTGGCCCGAGGAGTTACACGTGACCAGCACTGCTGCGCAGGCATCCAAGTCAGGAGCCCCACAGGCTCACCCCGAACATCTCGGGCACGTCATCTTCATCGCGGCGGCGGCGGCGATGGGCGGCTTCCTCTTCGGCTACGACAGCTCCGTGATCAACGGAGCCGTCGAGGCCATCAGGGACCGCTACGACATCGGCTCCGCGGCCCTGGCCCAGGTCATCGCCATCGCGCTGGTGGGCTGTGCGATCGGTGCCGCCACCGCGGGCCGGATCGCCGACCGCATCGGCCGCATCCGCTGTATGCAGATCTCCGCCGTGCTGTTCACGATCAGCGCCGTCGGATCCGCCCTGCCGTTCTCCCTCTACGACCTGGCCTTCTGGCGGGTCATCGGCGGCTTCGCCATCGGCATGGCCTCCGTCATCGGCCCGGCCTACATCGCCGAGGTCGCCCCGGCCGCGTACCGCGGACGGCTCGGCGCCTTCCAGCAGGCCGCGATCGTCATCGGCATCGCCCTCTCGCAGCTGGTCAACTGGGGCCTGCTGAACGCCGCCGGCGGCGACCAGCGCGGCCAACTGCTGGGCGTGGAGGCCTGGCAGGTCATGCTCGGCGTGATGGTCGTCCCGGCCGTCCTCTACGGTCTGCTCTCCTTCGCGATCCCCGAGTCGCCGCGCTTCCTGATCTCCGCGGGCCGGGACGCGCGCGCCCGTGAGGTGCTGCGCGAGGTCGAGGGCGACAAGATCGACCTGGACGCCCGGGTCGCCGAGATCGAGCAGGCCATGAAGAGCGAGCACAAGTCGGTCTTCAAGGACCTGCTCGGTGGCAACTTCTTCTTCAAGCCGATCGTCTGGATCGGCATCGGCCTTTCGGTCTTCCAGCAGTTCGTCGGCATCAACGTCGCGTTCTACTACTCCTCGACGCTGTGGCAGTCGGTCGGCGTCGACCCGACGGACTCGTTCTTCTACTCGTTCACCACGTCGATCATCAACATCGTCGGCACCGTGATCGCCATGATCTTCGTCGACCGGATCGGCCGCCGCCCGCTCGCGCTCATCGGTTCCGTGGGCATGGTCGTCGGTCTCGCCCTGGAGGCCTGGGCCTTCTCCTTCGACCTCGTCGACGGCAAGCTGCCGACCACCCAGGGCTGGGTCGCCCTGGTCGCCGCCCATGTGTTCGTCCTCTTCTTCGCCCTCTCGTGGGGTGTGGTCGTCTGGGTCTTCCTCGGCGAGATGTTCCCGAACCGGATCCGCGCCGCCGCACTCGGCGTCGCCGCCTCCGCGCAGTGGATCGCCAACTGGGCCATCACCGCGAGCTTCCCGTCGCTGGCCGACTGGAACCTCTCCATGACCTACGTGATCTACACGGTCTTCGCCGCGCTCTCGATCCCCTTCGTGCTCAAGTTCGTGACGGAGACCAAGGGCAAGACCCTGGAGGAGATGGGCTGACGCCCCACCTGAACGCGAGGAGAAGGGCCAAGTCCCCGCTGCCCCTCTCCTCGTACCCGTAAGGGCGTACTGCCCCGGCTCGGCCTTCGAGGACCCTGACGTCCTAGAGGCCCTTGAGCCGGGGCAGTACGTTCTCGCAGAACAGGTGCATGCTCCGCCAGCCCTCGTCGACCGGCATCCCACCGGACAGCGGATGCAGTACGTAGTGGTCGAGGCCCTGTGCCAGGCACTCCTCCGGCGTCACGATCCGGTAGACGCCCTCGGCGCGCAGTTCCTCGACCGTCGTGGCCCCCGACTTCACCGCCGAGCGGATGTCGGCGGACTGCCAGGAGGCGTAGGTGCGCGCCTCGTGCAGGAAGTGCTCGCCGTGCTCGGCCCAGGCGCGGTCCGGGTCCTCGGCGAGGTGCAGGAGCGGGGTGACCGCCGGGGGCATCATGGTCCAGCCCTCCGTGCCGTACTCCACGAGCAGCTCCTTGTAGTACGCCTCCAGCTCCGGCAGATGCGCGCTCGGGAAGAGCGGCAGTCCGAGCCGGGCGGCACGACGGGCCGCCGCCTTCGAGGAGCCGCCGACCAGCAGCAGGGGGTGCGGATCCGAGAAGGGGCGCGGGGTCACCCGTACCGTACGGCCGCGGTACTCGAACTCCTCGCCGGTCCACGCCTTCAGCAGCGTCTCCAGGAGCTCGTCCTGGAGCTTGCCGCGCCGCTTCCACTCCACGTCGAAGAGCGCGTACTCCTCGGGCCGGTAACCGATCCCCGCGACCGTGACGAGCCGGCCGCCGCTGAGCAGGTCCAGTACGGCGATGTCCTCGGCCAGCCGCAGCGGATCGTGCAGCGGCCCGATGATCGCCGAAACCGTGACCGCGATGCGCCGGGTCGCGCCGAAGACCGCGCCCGCGAAGGCGAAGGGCGAGGGCAGCCAGTTGTTGGCGGCGCCGTGGTGCTCCTCGGTCTGCACGGTGGTCATGCCGCGGTCGTCGGCGTAGGCGGCCATCTCCAGCGCGGCCTGGTAGCGGGCGCTGAGCGAGGTGGGTGTGGCGTCGGGCTCAACGAGGTTGAAACGTACGACCGTTACGGGCATGGGAAAGTCCCCCTTCGCCGAGCGGGTGGGGTGCCGGTGAGGGAGGACGTTAGCTGACGGTTCGTCAGACGGCCAGAGTCGCGGGACGTCTCGGATGCGTGCCGAGGGTGGCGCCGGAGTGATGGATGCCGGTCCGACTGATCCGCTTATGGCGCTTATGTCGCTTGGAGGAACGTACAAGCAGTGGCCCTCGGAGGTCCATGGCCGATACTGAGTGGGTTATGGAAATCGTCATCCTTGCTGTAGTCATCGCCGTGGTCGTGATCGGCGCGCTCGGCGGGCTCGTCATCGGCAGTCGCAAGCGGAAGCAGCTGCCCCCGCCGCCCACCGCCGCCCCCGACATCACCGCCCCGCCGGCCGAACCGCATATCGGCGACGAGGCCGAGACGCCGCGCGACGAACCGCGCCGCACGATAGAGGAGGTGGACCTCCCGGACGCCTCGGCGACCGCTCCGGTCGTCGTCGAGGAGCCGCCGGTCGCCGAAGCTCCCGCGATCGAGGTCCCTGAACCGACCGCCGGCCGCCTGGTGCGGCTGCGCGCCCGGCTCTCCCGCTCGCAGAGCGCGCTCGGCCAGGGGCTGCTCACGCTCCTGTCGCGCGAGCACCTCGACGAGGACACCTGGGAGGAGATCGAGGACACGCTGCTCACCGCCGACGTCGGCGTGCAGCCCACCCAGGAGCTGGTCGAACGGCTGCGCGAGCGCGTGCGGGTGCTCGGCACGCGCACGCCCGAGGAGCTGCGCGGTCTGCTGCGCGAGGAACTGCTCACCCTCCTCGTGCCCGACTTCGACCGCACCGTGCACACCGAGTCCGGCCTGGACACCCCGGGCATCGTGATGGTCGTCGGGGTCAACGGCACCGGCAAGACCACCACCACCGGCAAGCTCGCACGGGTGCTCGTCGCCGACGGCAAGCATGTGCTGCTCGGCGCGGCCGACACCTTCCGGGCCGCCGCCGCCGATCAGCTGCAGACCTGGGGCGAGCGCGTCGGCGCCCGTACGGTACGCGGTCCCGAGGGCGGTGACCCCGCGTCCATCGCCTTCGACGCCGTCAAGGAGGGCATCGCGGAGAGCGCCGACGTCGTCCTCATCGACACCGCCGGGCGGCTGCACACCAAGACCGGCCTCATGGACGAGCTGGGCAAGGTCAAGCGCGTCGTCGAGAAGCACGCCCCGCTCGACGAGATCCTGCTGGTCCTGGACGCCACCACCGGTCAGAACGGGCTGGTCCAGGCCCGCGTCTTCGCCGAGGTCGTCGACATCACCGGCATCGTGCTCACCAAGCTCGACGGCACCGCCAAGGGCGGCATCGTCATCGCCGTCCAGCGCGAACTGGGTGTGCCCGTCAAGCTCGTCGGTCTCGGCGAGGGCGCGGACGACCTGGCGCCGTTCGAGCCGGAGGCGTTCGTTGACGCCCTTATCGGGGAGTGAGTACCCACCTACCAAAACTGGTACGTGCTTCCACCAGAAGAAGCGCCCGTTCCCAAGGTGCAGTTGGGGACGGGCGCTTCGCTGTGTGGGCCGCTATGCGCGCGAGCGATGGGCCACGTAAGCCAAGGTGCCCAGCAGCAGCCGCGCCGCAGGCGGCTTCGTGGCCGAGTCGAGGGCGGGGGAGCGGAGCCAGCGGACCGGGCCGAGGCCGCCGCGGTCCGAGGGCGGGGCCGTGACGTACGCCCCGGCGCCCAGGCCGTGCAGGTCGAGCGTGGCGTCGTCCCAGCCCATGCGGTAGAGCAGCTCGGGCAGGGTGTCCGCCGCGCCGGGGGCGACGAAGAAGTGGGCGCGGCCGTCCGGGGTGACGGTCACGGGGCCCAGCGGGAGCCCCATGCGTTCGAGGCGGAGCAGTGCCCGGCGGCCGGCCGGCTCGGCCACCTCGATGACGTCGAAGGCGCGCCCTACCGGAAGCATCACGGCCGCGCCGGGGAACTCGCCCCAGGCCTCGGTCGCCTCGTCGAGCGTGGCGCCGGCCGGGACCACCGGGGCGAAGTCCAGCGGATGCGCGCCGGGTGCCGGGCAGTCGGCCCGGCCGCACGAGCAGGCCCCCGCGGCCGCCCGGGCACCGGGCACCACGTCCCAGCCCCAGAGCCCGGTGAACTCGGCCACGACGGTGCACTCTGACGAGCGGCCGCGGCGACGCGAGCCGGACCGGATTTCGCGGATGCCGCCGATCGTGAAGCCCATGCCCCCTCCAACGGGTACAGCGCGCCCGTGGTTACGTGCTGGAATCGGAACGTAACCCTGCGTTCCCATCGCCGCGTGGTCCATGCAGCGCCCGGTTGTGTCACAGGTAGTGCGCCCGGTCTCGTGCGCCCCGGTGTGCACCGCTCCACCCACTCCCGGCTGTCTTATGTCAAGTGAATCGTGTGCGGGCGACTGGGAGTTCATTCGAAGGGGTGGCGAATGGTGGCGTTTCCGGGATCGCCATGGCCGGAGGCGTGATCGTAGGATTACTGTGAGTGCACGAGTCCTGGGGACGCACGCACTTGCGGGTATGCCGGAGGCAACCCGGCTTCCCGTTCGAGGGGTGAGAACCGCCGGACGGGCGACCACATGCACCGGCATTCTGGTAGGGCTTGGCGCACACAGCGCACAAGTGGGTTCAGGGATGGGGGCGTTCCAGTGGGCGGCAACGGCGGAAGCGGGACGACCGCGACTGGCACGGACAAGCGCCCCAATGAGCTGCTGAGTTCGTGGTTCGTGCGCAGCGGCTGGTCCAAGGGCGAGCTGGCACGCCAAGTGAACCGCAGAGCGCGCCAGTTGGGGGCCAACCACATCTCGACGGACACCTCGCGGGTCCGCCGCTGGCTGGACGGGGAGAATCCGCGCGAGCCGATCCCGCGCATCCTGTCCGAGCTGTTCTCCGAGCGCTTCGGCTGCGTCGTCGCCGTCGAGGACCTCGGCCTGCGCGCCGCGCACCAGTCACCATCCGTGTCCGGGGTCGACCTGCCGTGGACAGGCCCCCAGACCGTCGCCCTGATCAGTGAGTTCTCGCGCAGCGACCTGATGCTCGCGCGCCGCGGCTTCCTCGGTACGTCGCTGGTCCTCTCCGCGGGACCGACACTCATCGAACCCATGCAGCGCTGGCTGGTGCCCAGCCCCGCCGCCCCCCGCCAGGAGCCCGAGTCACCGGCCGCCGCGCGCCGCCCCGGCCGGCTCTCCCAGCCCGAGCTGGACCTCCTGGAGTCCACCACCGTGATGTTCCGGCAGTGGGACGCCCAGTGCGGCGGCGGCCTGCGCCGCAAGGCCGTCGTCGGCCAGCTGCACGAGGTGACCGACCTGCTCCAGGAGCCCCAGCCGGAGGCCACCACCAAGCGCCTGTTCAAGGTCGCCGCCGAGCTGGCCGAGCTGGCGGGCTGGATGAGCTACGACGTCGGACTCCAGCCCACCGCGCAGAAGTACTTCGTCCTCGCCCTGCACGCCGCCAAGGAGGCCGCCGACCGGCCGCTCGGCTCGTACGTGCTGTCCAGCATGAGCCGCCAGATGATCCACCTCGGGCGGCCCGACGACGCACTGGAACTGATCCACCTCGCGCAGTACGGAAGCCGCGACTGCGCGAGCCCGCGCACCCAGTCCATGCTGTATGCGATGGAGGCCCGCGCCTACGCCAATATGGGGCAGCCCGGCAAGTGCAAGCGTGCCGTCCGGATGGCCGAGGACACCTTCGAGGACGCCGTCGAGTTCGACGACCCCGAGCCCGACTGGATCCGCTTCTTCTCCGAGGCCGAGCTGCACGGCGAGAACTCCCACTCCTACCGCGACCTCGCCTACGTCGCGGGCCGCAGCCCCACGTACGCCTCGCTGGCCGAGCCCGTGATGCAGCGGGCCGTCGACCTCTTCGAGAAGGACGCAGAGCACCAGCGTTCGTACGCACTCAACCTGGTGGGGATGGGCACGGTGCACCTGCTCCGGCGGGAGCCCGAGCAGAGCGCGGTCCTGGTGCGCGAGGCCCTCAAGATTGCCAAGAAGGTGCGCTCCGAACGGGTCAACACCCGTATCCGAAAAACCGTCGACACGGCTGTACGCGATTTCGGGGATCTCGCCGAGGTCGTGGACCTCACCGAGCAGCTCGCCGTCGACCTGCCAGAGACCGCCGAGGCGGTCTGACCCGGTACCCCGGCCACGGCCACCGTCCCGAACAGCCCGACTCGGCTCCCCCGTGCCAGGTCACCGGACGGCGGCCGTGGCCGGGCTGTTTGTCACCGCTGAGCGATGGTTGCGGTTACCACCAAGCGAAGGTTGCGCCACGATAACGATCGACGACGCCACTATCCGGCGGTTCATCGAGGCGTAACACAGAAGGCCTCTTCGTCACTTCGGTGAAACATTCAGGGGTGCCGGTCGAAACGGCGCTACGCCAATCTCTGGCCCATAACCGGCCCACCCCTCATACACCGCTCATGGCTTCGCCCGCACGGGGCCGTACTTACGACGAGGAGACGCCGATGGCACCAGCCATCACGATTGCCGCAGAGACAGAGCTCTCCGCCGCCAACACCGGGTTCATGCTCATCTGTTCCGCCCTGGTGCTGATCATGACGCCCGGTCTCGCCTTCTTCTACGGAGGCATGGTCCGGGTCAAGAGCACCCTGAACATGTTGATGATGAGCTTCATCAGCATGGGGATCGTCACGATCCTGTGGGTCCTCTATGGCTTCTCGCTCGCCTTCGGCACCGACAAGGGCAGCATCATCGGCTGGACCTCGGACTTCGCCGGTCTGAGCGGCGTCGAGACGGGCGACCTCTGGGGTACGTACAACATCCCGGTCCTCGCCTTCCTGGTCTTCCAGCTCATGTTCGCGATCATCACCCCGGCCCTGATCAGCGGTGCCCTCGCGGACCGCGTCAAGTTCACGGCATGGGCGCTCTTCGTCGCCCTGTGGGCCACGATCGTGTACTTCCCGGTCGCCCACTGGGTCTGGGGCGAGGGCGGCTGGGCCTTCGACCTGGGCGTCATCGACTTCGCCGGTGGTACGGCGGTCCACATCAACGCGGGTGCCGCGGCACTCGGCGTGATCCTGGTCATCGGCAAGCGCGTCGGTTTCAAGAAGGACCCGATGCGCCCGCACAGCCTCCCGCTGGTCATGCTCGGCGCAGGCCTGCTGTGGTTCGGCTGGTTCGGATTCAACGCCGGCTCGTGGCTCGGCAACGACGACGGCGTCGGCTCGCTGATGTTCGTCAACACGCAGATCGCCACCGCCTCCGCCATGCTGGCCTGGCTCATCTACGAGAAGATCCGCCACGGCGCGTTCACCACGCTGGGCGCCGCGTCCGGCGCGGTCGCCGGTCTGGTCGCCATCACCCCGTCCGGCGGTGCGGTCTCCCCGATCGGCGCGATCGCCGTCGGCGCCATCGCCGGTGTGCTCTGCGCCATGGCCGTGGGCCTGAAGTACAAGTTCGGCTACGACGACTCGCTCGACGTCGTCGGAGTCCACCTCGTCGGCGGTGTCGTCGGCTCGCTGCTCATCGGCTTCTTCGCCAGCGGCAAGGGCCAGTCCGAGGTCGAGGGCCTCTTCTACGGCGGCGGCATGGAGCAGATGTGGAAGCAGCTCGCCGGTGTCGGCGCGGTGCTCGCCTACTCCCTGGTCGCCTCGGCCATCCTCGCCTTCCTGATCGACAAGACGATCGGTATGCGCGTCTCCGAGGACGATGAGGTCGCGGGTATCGACCAGGCGGAGCACGCCGAGACCGCATACGACTTCAGCGGCGCCGGCGGCGGTTCGGCCTTCAGCTCCGCACCCCCCGCCCCGGCTCAGGACGCCTCGGCCAAGAAGGTGGACGCATGAAGCTCATCACCGCCGTCGTGAAGCCGCACCGGCTCGACGAGATCAAGGAAGCCCTGCAGGCCTTCGGCGTGCACGGCCTGACGGTCACCGAGGCCAGCGGCTACGGTCGGCAGCGGGGACACACCGAGGTCTACCGCGGCGCCGAGTACACGGTCGACCTGGTCCCCAAGATCCGTATCGAGGTACTGACCGACGACGACGACGCCGAGCAGGTGCTCGACGTCATCGTCAAGGCGGCCCGTACCGGCAAGATCGGTGACGGCAAGGTCTGGTCCGTCCCGGTCGAGACGGCCGTCCGGGTCCGGACCGGCGAGCGCGGACCCGACGCGCTCTAGACAGAAGAAGAACAGGAGCTACTGGGTGACGAGTACGGACGTGCGAACGGATGCAGAGGACTCGGGACCCAGCGGCTATGCGGCGGCCCGGCTGCGCCTCCTCCAGGAGGAGGC